>CAUJGI010000505.1 GCA_963169155.1 Chloroflexota bacterium | reverse complement strand
GTTGACTTCTTCGGGGGCTTCGTTTTGTACCCAGTGGTTGCTGGTTGGCACGTAATGGCGCTGGATGTTGGGCACCCACTTTTCCAAATTTTCGGTGAGGGCGCGGCTGAGGGCAAAATCTTGCTCACCCCAGATGAGCAGCGTGGGGGTGGTGATGAGATTGGCTTTGCTGGCCGGTTGGTAGCGAATGGCGCGATACCAGTTGATCATGCTGGTCATGGCCCAAGGTTGGCTCATGGCGACGGCCATCATTTCTACCTCATCGTCGCTGAAGGCACCCGGTTGAGCGGTCATTTGCTGGAACGACTGGCGGGCAGTCTGGTACGGGTTGAGGGTAAACAATAACTCAGGCAGGACCGGCACCTGGAAAAAGAGCATATACCACGATTTAAGCCGCTGTTCCCACCCTTTGCGGAGCTCACGCCCCATTGCTTTGGGATGCGGCGCGTTGAGGATGATGAGCTTATCCGTCATTTGCGGATAATCGGCGGCAAACTGCCAGCCAACCCCACCACCCCAGTCGTGGGCGATGATCACGGCCGTTTCCCCACCCAACTTCTCAATCAACCCAGCCACATCTTTGGTGAGGGCGTCGAGGCGATACGGCCGTATCCCCCACGGCTTGCTGCTGCGATTGTACCCCCGCTGATCGGGCACCACGACGCGGTAGCCTGCCTGGGCTAGCGCCGGAATCTGCTTACGCCAGGAGACCCAATGCTCTGGGAAGCCGTGCAGCAGCACCGCCAGCGGCCCATCTGTTGGCCCGGCCACCAGCGTGTGCAAAATCACCTCGCCAGTGTCAATAAAGTGGCAGTCGGCATTGAGGCCCGGATGGGCGGCGTTTAGCTCATCCACCGCCTGGGCCGTCAACCTATCCGTTTTGCGCGCAATTTTGGTGAGCTGCTGATTGTGTAGAAACAAAGCTGAACCAAGCAGTCCAGCTCTGACGATCCATTTTTTACTTTTGGCCATACGTAGACAATCCTTTTTTGATTGGATCATACTGCGTTTGGGCGGGATTTCAAGGCGGGGAGTGATAAGTGAAAAGTAAAAAGTGAAAAGTAAGAAAGCCACCACTTTTCACTTATCACTTTTCACTTTTTACTCAAAACCTACTTCTCATACCCGTGCGGATTCGCCACGTGCCACTGCCAGGCCATCTCGATAATCTGGCGCAGGTTGGGGTAGATGGGCGCCCAGCCGAGGTCGTGGTTGATGGTTTCGCTGCTGGCGATGAGGATGGCCGGGTCGCCGGCGCGGCGGGGGCCAATTTCGGCGGGGATGGGGTGGCCGGTTACCTGGCGAGCAGTGTCGATGACTTGCTTGACGCTGAAGCCACGGCCGTTTCCCAAATTGTACTTGCGGCTGTGTCCCCCATTCAGGATTTCCTTCATGGCCAAAATGTGCGCTTCGGCCAGGTCCACCACGTGGATGTAGTCACGGACGCAGGTGCCGTCCGGGGTGTCGTAATCGTCGCCAAAGATGGTGATTTTTTCGCGCTGGCCCAGCGCCACCTGCAAAACCAGAGGAATGAGATGCGTTTCCGGGGTGTGATCTTCGCCGCGTGTTTCGGTGGCACCGCAGGCGTTGAAGTAGCGCAGGCAGGTGTAACGCATGTCGTACAGTCGGTCCATCCAGTACAGATACCGCTCCAAAATGAATTTGGATTCGCCGTACGGGCTGCCGGGCACAATGCGCTCATCTTCGTCGATGGGCATGCGTTCCGGGTCGTCGAATAGGTTGGCGGTAGACGAGAGGATAAACCCTTTGACGTTGTTCGCCACAGCTGCCTCAATTAAATTCAGCCCGTTGACGATATTGTCACGCAGGTACATAAACGGCTTTTCCACCGATTCACCGACCAGCGTGTAGGAAGCAAAATGCATGATGCCGTCTGGTTTGTGGGTGGCAATCGCCGCTTCAATGGCGGCTTTGTCGGCCAGATCGCCCTGGACGTACACCGCATCGGGGTGCACCGCATCGCGGTGGCCCTGGTATAGATTGTCAAAAACAACCACTTCCGCGCCCGATTTGATGAGGCGCTCCACGGTGATGCTGCCGATGTAGCCAGCGCCGCCGGTTACTAGAATTTTCATGTAGTCAATCTCCTTGTTTCGGTTATCGGTAAACGGTGTTCGGTAAACGGTAAACGGTGATCAGGACGTATTACCGATTACGGATTACCGACAACTGGTTGTACACAGCGAATCTTGCAGACACGCTGTCAATTTTGGGAAATCACCGACGCGCCTGCACTGGGTTGGCAGACGTAGATGTTGGGCGTGAGGCCGGTTTGTTGGTGGTATTGACGGGAAACGGCCGTTACAAACCGCTCCACCTGCTCGCCATGCACCAGGGCCACGGCGCAGCCGCCGAAGCCGCCGCCCGTCATCCGCGCACCGTAGCAGCTGGGCTGCGCCTGGGCCGCTGCCACCATCACGTTCAGCTCATCGTTGGTGATCTCAAAATCGTCCCGCATACTGACGTGGCTCTCGTTCATCAGCTGGCCCAACAGGTCAGCATCGGCGTTTTGCATCGCTTTGGCCGCGTTGAGCGTGCGCAAATTTTCGGTGATAACGTGTTTAGCGCGGCGGCGCGTCAGCTCTGGCAGATTGTCTGCCTCAGCCAGGAATTCGCCAATTGACACATCACGCAGGGCGGGGACGCCAAAATGGGCGGCGGCAGCTTCGCACTGCTGGCGGCGCTCGTTATAGGCCGAGTCGACCAGGCCGCGCCGGGTGGTGGTGTCTAGAATGACAACGGCCGTTGCCGACCCATCCAGCGCGGGCGGCAGCGGCACCGACTGCGTTTCCAGGCTGCGGCAGTCGATGAGCAGAGCGTGGCCCGCCTGCCCGGCGGCCGAAATCATCTGGTCCATGATGCCGCAGTTGACGCCCACCCACTTGTTTTCCGCCAGCTGGCCCAGTTTGGCCATCTGCGCGGCATCCCAGGCAAAGCCGGAGACCTGCTGGAAGGCGCGCGCCGTGGCCAGCTCCAGCGCCGCCGACGAGGAAAGCCCGGCCCCTTTGGGCACATCACCG
Source organism: Chloroflexota bacterium (assembly GCA_963169155.1). Lineage (GTDB taxonomy): Bacteria > Chloroflexota > Anaerolineae > Promineifilales > Promineifilaceae > Leptofilum. The sequence continues at coordinate 408 of CAUJGI010000505.1, read as the reverse complement.
GCCATGACGCCTTCCCAGCCGCGCAGCTCGTAGCCATTTTCTTGTAAGGCCCAGGCGACGCCCTTGAGGTATTCGGCCCAGCCAGACTGGGTGTTTTGCAGATTGGTGAGGGGGAAAACGGCCGTTTCGTCAAAATCCAGCGAATGCACCACCACCTGATCATCCTCACGCAGGCGCAGTGCCAGCCAGATGCCCCGGTCGATGGCCATCGGCAGGACAAAGCCGTCGTTGTAATCGGTGTGCTCGCCGATGAGGTTTACGCGGCCCGGGGCCTGCACAATCAGGGATGGGGGGGTGTTGAATTTCTCGGTAAAAGCAGCGGTTACTGTTTGTTGCAAATCCATCTGTGAATTCTCCTGATCGGGGAGACTTTTGAAGTTTCAAAAACTTCAAAAGTCTGGCGTTTAG
>CAUJGI010000504.1 GCA_963169155.1 Chloroflexota bacterium | reverse complement strand
GCTTGTGCCGTAGGTGCAGGGCGTCGCGTCCCAGCAGCCCCCGCGCCATGCCGGAGAGGTAGGTGGGGATGCCCAGCTTTTGCACCGCCGCTTGCAGCGCCTCGCTGTGTGCTGCGTCGATGAGCGCCTGGCTGCCAATGATGAGAAGCGGTCGCTCGGCCCTGGCCAGCGCTTTGGCCACCTGCTGCATGTCGCGGCTGGCGGGCAGCAAGGGGCTGGCGGGTGCCGGATCGCCGGGGCGCTGATCCCAGGCACGGCCAAAGGTGCGCCGCAGATGGGCCTCGAAGTAAAGCGACATCACCTTGCCCAGCCAGCCTTTGCCGCTCGATTCCAGGGTCCAGCTGCGCACCAGCGCCTCCGGGTAGAGCAAATCGATGGGGATTTCCAGGAAGACGGGGCCGGGCACGCCCTGCTGGCACACCTGAAACGCTTCTTCCAGCAGGGGCACGATGTCGCGCACTTTTTTGGCGACACGCGCCCACTTCACGATGGGTTTTACCAGCGACAGCTGGTCAATGTCTTGCAGCGCGCCGCGCCCTTTGAGCAGCGTCGCGGCCGAGCCGCCGATGAGCACCAGCGGCGATTGGGCCATCTGGGCGTTTTTGAGGGCGGTGATGGTGTTGGTCACGCCCGGACCGGCGGTGACGGCCGCTACGCCGGGTATTCCGGTTAACCGGGCCGTGGCATCGGCGGCAAAAACGGCCGTTGCCTCATGCCGCACATCAATTACCCGGATGCCCTGCTGTGCTGCCCCCACCAATATCGGTGAAATGTGCCCGCCACACAGCGTATACAAAAAGCGTACGTTCTGCTTTTGCAGCACCTCACCCACCAACACCCCACCATTCATTTCCGCTGTCATAACCCACTCATCAAAAAACTATCCAAAGATGACACAGATTTCACAGATTAGATTGTCCACCGGTAAGCGTTCAGCCCTACCCGGAGTAAGGGCAGGGTGAGGCTGAAGGTGCTGCCCTGGTGGGGTCCGGGGGAAACGGCCGTAACCTCCCCCCCATGCGCGTTCACAATGGCCCGCACGATGGCCAGCCCCAGGCCAGAACCACCGCTCTCCCGGCTGCGCGACGGATCGGCGCGGTAAAAGCGGTCGAAGACGCGGCTGAGCTGCTCTGGCGTCATGCCGCTGCCACTGTCCTGCACCCGAATCCGAATCGCCTCGTTCACCTGCTCCACTTCCAACAAAATGTGGCCTCCGGCGGGGGTGTGGCGCAGGGCGTTGTCTACCAGATTGTGCACGCTTTGCCGCAGCCGGGCGGCGTCGGCGGGCACGGTAGGGATGGCCCCCAGCAGCTCGGCATGCAGCTCGATTTGCTGGCTGCGGGCAATGGGTTGAAAGGATACGGCCGTTTCCTTCACCAACGCTGCTACATCCACCTCGGTCATATTGAGCGACAGCTGCGACGCTTCTGCCTGGGCCAGCTCCCGCAAATCGTCGATGACGCGGGTGAGCAGCCGTGTTTGCTCGTACAGGCGGGCCACCTCTTCTTTTTCCAGCGGATACACATCATCCAAAATGGCCCGCAAATTACCCTGGATGACGGTGACGGGCGTGCGCAGCTCGTGGGCGACGTCAGCCAGCAGATTTTGGCGCAGCGTTTCGGCTGCCTCCAGCCGTTCGGCCATCTCGTTGAATGCCTGGGCTACCGCCTGAATTTCTTCAGTGCCCTGGACTTCGGCCCGGTAGCTGAGGTTGCGCGGGCCAAATTGGCGGGAAGATTCGGCGAGAGTGTCTAACGGCCGTACAAACGATCGCGCCAACAGCACTCCGGCAATGACGCCAAACAGCCCGCCAAAAATGATAAATCCCGCAATTTGCCTGGGGAAAAATTGGCGGGCAAAGTTTTCCATCACTTCAGCCTGTTCTGGACTCAACGATCTCAGCACTTCGGTAATTTCGGGGGGCTGTTGGGCAATGTCCAGCGAGCGCAGCAGCAGTGAAAAGGTGAGCGGAATCAGCACCACCAGCAAAATAACGCCAATGAAGGCGGCGATAAAACGTGTGCGTAAACGGTTCATTCAGCCTCACTCAGGCGGTAGCCAATGCCGTAGACGGTTTGAATAAAGGTAGGATTTTTGGGGTCTGGCTCAATTTTGCGCCGCAGATTTTTGATGTGGCTGTCCAGCGTCCGGTCCATGCCGATGTATTCCTGCCCCAGCCCGCGCTCAATCAGCTCGCTGCGGGTAAAGACGAAGCCGGGGTTTTCCAGCATGGTTTGCAGCAGGCTGAACTCGGAGGGGGTAAGGTCAACGACACGGCCGTTTACCTTGACTTCCCGGCGACCTATGTCCAATTGCAAACCGGCAACCTGGAAAACGGCCGTTTCCAACTCCTCATTACTCCCGGTTAGTCTGCTTTTGGCGCGCAGCTGCGCCCTTACTCTGGCCACCACCTCGGCCGGATTAAACGGTTTGGTCACGTAATCATCCGCGCCTAGCTCCAGCCCGACAATTTTGTCGCTGTCTTCTACCCGCGCCGTAATCATGATGATGGGCATTGGGGCTAACGCCGCGTCGTTGCGCACCAGCCGGGTAATGTCGTAGCCGTCCATATCGGGCAGCATCAAATCCAGCAGCAGCAGGTCTGGCCTGTCGCGGCGCAGGGTATGAACGGCCGTTCCCCCATCATGCGCCACCAACACGCCAAACCCCGCCTTCTCCAGATACCCCCGCAGCAGCCGGGCAATTTCTTTGTCGTCGTCAACTACCAAAATTTGCTGTTTTTGCATGGTTTATTAGTTTGCGAGTGTGCCAGTATGCCATTTTGCGAGTCTGGTTTACCATCCACTTGCCACACTTGCCACTTGCCACTCGCAGACTATATCACTCATACCGCAATGCCTCAATCGGCCGTAAGCCCGCCGCCCGCCATGCGGGATAGATGCCAAACACCAGCCCCACGCCAGCGGCGAACCCGGTGGCCAGCAGCACCGTAGCTGTTTCCACGACTGG
>CAUJGI010000503.1 GCA_963169155.1 Chloroflexota bacterium | reverse complement strand
GGCCGTCGCTGCCCACCACCACCCCACGCACTACCACCCGCGACCTGCCCATCACCAACAGTCGGCCCACGCGTGCGCCCGTGATCCAGGCAAATCAGCCCAGCCTGTTCCCCGATCCACCCCCCGCTGCGCCGGTTCGGGCCGAAACGGCCGCTGCCAAACCGGAAGCCAAACCCGCGCCCAAACCCACCGTCCAACCGGTACGGGCCGCGCGGGGCAAAACCGCGCCAGAACCGGCCGATACCCCAACTATCGTCACGCCGATCTTTTTGGGCAACAACGGCCGTAAACCGCAGCACCATTGGACGCTGCCTGTCATCAGTGAAATTTTAGAGCCAGGCACCGACCAGGATCCCAGCGGCACGGTCATTCGCGAACAGGTAGAAATTATCGAGCACACCCTGGAAAGCTTCGGCGCGCCCGCCACTGTGGTGGAGATCAATCAGGGGCCAACCATCACTCAGTTTGGCGTGGAGCCGAGCTTCCTCACCATGCGCAACGGCAAGCGCACCAAGGTTAAGGTGGGCAAAATCGCCAGTCTGGCCGACGATTTAACGCTGGCTCTGCACGCCCAATCGATCCGCGTCCAGGCACCAGTGCCGGGCAAGGGGTACGTGGGCATCGAGGTGCCCAATCCGGCCAAGGCGCTGGTTTCTTTGCGCGACGTGATGGAGACCCCGGCCTTCGGCAAGCTCAAATCGCCGCTGCGCATTGGGCTGGGGCAGGATGTGGCCGGGCAGCCCATCGTCGCCGACCTGGCCGGGATGCCCCATTTGCTCATCGCCGGGGCTACCGGTTCCGGTAAATCGGTCTGCGTCAACGCCATCATTGCCAGCCTGCTGCTGCTCAATACGCCGGATCAGCTCAAGCTGGTCATGGTTGATCCCAAGCGGGTGGAGCTGACAGGCTACAACGGCATTCCCCACCTGGCCGCGCCGGTGGTGGTGGAGATGGACAAAGTGATCGGCGTGCTGCAATGGGCCATGCGCGAGATGGACAACCGGTACAAGATGTTTGCCGAGGTTGGCGCGCGCAACATCGTCGATTACAACGGCAAGGCCAAGCGCAACAAATCGGTCGAGCCGCTGCCGTACATTGTGATCATCGTCGACGAGCTGGCCGACTTGATGATGCTCTCGCCAGAAGAGACGGAGCGCGGCATTACCCGGCTGGCTCAGCTGGCCCGCGCCACCGGGATGCATATGGTGATTGCCACACAACGGCCGTCGGTCGATGTGGTCACCGGTCTGATCAAAGCCAACTTCCCGGCCCGCGTTGCCTTTGCCGTCGCCTCCAGCACCGACAGCCGCGTCATTTTAGACCACACCGGTGCCGAGCGGCTGCTGGGGCAGGGCGACATGCTCTACCAAAGCCCCGATGCGGCCGCCCCGGTCCGGTCGCAGGGCTGTTATGTGAGCGATGGTGAGCTGAACAAACTGATTGGCTACTGGCAGGCGGCACGCCGCTTTAACGTTATCTCTGCCGCCGAGAGCGCCCAGCCCAAGCCGGTGGATATTCCCAGCCAACCGATAGCGGCATCGCCTCCGGTAGTCAGAACACCCACAGAAAAGCCCCCCACTTCACCGGCCACCAAACCAACGTCGGTTGATGCGCCGGTGGTGAACATGGGCAAGCCAGCGCCCAAACCGGCAGCCAGGCCGGCCAGCCAACCAACGCCGCCACCCGCTGCCGAAGATGCCCCGACGATGGTGAACCGCAAGACGGCCGTTGCCGAACCCAAACCGGAACCCACGCGTGTTTCACCACCTGCTCTGGCGAAGCCTGAGCCCAAGCAGCAGCCGCTGTGGGAAGCGCTGCAGGACATGGAAAATGAAGAGCCACAGGTGGATATTGACGATGATCTGATGCCCGAAGCGATTGAGCTGGTGCGCAAGCTGAACAAGGCGTCGACCTCGCTGCTGCAGCGGCGCTTCCGCATAGGTTACACCCGGGCCGCCCGCCTCATCGACGCGATGGAGGAGATGGGCATCATCGGCCCACCCACCGGCACCAGCAAAGCCCGCGTGGTCATCGGCGCAGAGGGCGCTGTTACCCCTGCAGATGATGACGACGATGAGGAAGAAGCAGTGGATTTGGTGACGGATACGGCCGTTTTCCCCGAAGACGACAGCGAATAAAACGTTCAACACGAATCAGACGAATCAACAAATGGCACGAATTTTTTCGGTGGATTTGTGCCATTTGTGCCATTCGCCAGATTCGTGTTTTGTTTTGACCGCACATTTGCCAAAAGTGATGGACAAAATCGGTAAACGTCCTATGATCAAGGCCAAAACAACTGGCAAGAGCGGGAACATTTACCAATTACCCAATTACTAAATTACCCAATTACTTCCCTTCTCGCCTTTAAGAAGGTTTTCACAATGGCACACCTGCAAGGACAAGAACGTGCACAATACGTGCAGAGCATGTTTGCCCGCATTGCGGGCCGCTATGATTTGATGAACCGGTTGATGACCGGCGGACAGGATATTAAATGGCGGCGCTACGTCATCCGCCAGGCGAAGTTGCCGCAGAACGGCCGTCTCCTCGACATCGCCACCGGCACGGGCGACATTGCCCTGGAGGGGCTGCACCAGGTACCCGGTCTGCGCGCCGTCGGCGGCGACTTTACCGTGGAGATGATGCAGGCAGGCAAGCAAATCCCCGAACGGCAGCCCATCCAATGGGTGGGGTCAGACACGCTAGCGCTGCCCTTCCCCGATGACACGTTTGACGCGGTTACCTCTGGCTTTCTGATGCGCAACGTCATTGACGTGCCGGGCGCGTTTCGCGAGCAGATGCGGGTGACGAAGCCCGGTGGGCGGGTGGTGGTGCTCGAATCCAGCCCACCAAAACGGAATTGGTTACGGCCGTTTATCCTCATCCACCTCAACACCGTCATCCCCCTGCTAGGCCGCCTCATCACCGGCGAGTCCGACGCCTACCGCTACCTGCCAGACAGCACCCAGCAGTTTAAAGACCCGGACACCCTGGCCAACATCATGCGCCAGACCGGCTTGCAAAACGTCAGCTACAAGCTGTTCATGTTTGGCACCGTGGCCATTCACAGTGGGCAGAAGCCAGAGTTAGAGGCACTGTAAGTGAGAGCGAGTAATTTGAGGAGTGAAAAGTGAAAAGTCATAAGTGAAAAGTGAAAAAACTTGCACACTTGCACACTGGCATACTCGCACAAAATGCTCAAGCTCACTCAAATCTCCCCCCACGTCTGGATTTTGCCGCGCCACCCCGATAAAAATCGGGTGCAGGCCACGGTGGGCATGGTTCTGGCCGCTGACCAAACCATCCTCATCGATGCGGGCAACAGCTTGCAGTTGGCCCGGCAAATTCAGGCCACACTGGCGGCGATGGGTGCGCCGCCCATCAGCCACGTGGTGTACACTCACCACCACTGGGACCACACCTTTGGCGCCTGCGTTTACGGGGTGCCCGCCGTTGCCAATCGCCTGAGCCACGACCTGCTGACCCAAATGCAGCAGGAAAACGTCGGCGAGACGTTCCTGCGCACTAAAGTGGAGCGCAACCCCCGGCTCGTGCTAAATTGGACAGCTGAAGATTGGGCCGAGTTTGAAATTGTCCTGCCGGAAATCACCTATGAGGGGCGCGACTGCCTGCACTTTGGCGATGTGTCGCTGGAGCTGGAGCACGTGGGCGGTGTGCATGCCGCCGATTCTACCGTCATCAAGGTGGTTCAGGATGGCGTCATGTTCCTGGGGGATTGCTACTATCCCGCGCCCCGCTACGAAAATCCCACCGACCAGATGCTGGACATGGCCATGCTGACCAATCTACTTGACGAACGGTACGATACCTACATCGACGGCCACAACGCGCCGATGGAAACGCGCCATGTGCGCCGCATTTTGCGCTCCCAGGCGCTGCTGGCCCGCCTCAACGAAACCCGCCCCACCTAAAAGCGCTCCACAAAGTAAACACATTATAGGAACATGGCAATCCTTGACCCGGCTGCGGTATACTGCTGAGCTTTAGGCGTAACGGCCGTTACCAGGAATCACTATGTTAGATATCTCACACGAACCCGATTTGGGTTACATCTTTTACCCTTCTGAAATCCATCACTACCCGGGCCATCCACGACTTGACGTAATTTTGACGGAGCTGCCCACAGAGCGGCATTTTGATCCCACCAAGGTGCAATTCCAGATTGTGTCCTCGCCAGGTCACAGCGCCCATTTGACGGTTCACCATCCCTGGACCAACCATGAAAAGTACCAAGTGGGGGCGGGCCGAATTTTCATCCTGGACCGCATCGATAAAAAAGTGGAGGCATTTTCTTTTGGCGGCGAGCTGCAAATCTTTTCTGATCAGCAGCGTACCATCTGTGCCCTGGCTTCCACCGCCCCGATTATGGAGTTACATGCTATCCACAACCTGCCCATGTGGCTGGCGTCTGAGGTGGAGATTTTGTTGGCCGAACGAATTGCAAATTGGCAGATGCACCATCATAACGTGGTCGATATGCAGCCGGATCACGTGGATCCGTTTCTTTTGTACGTGAGTTGTTTGCAAGCGCTGCATGAGAAGAGCTGTCCAATTCGCGAGGATGAGTATGGGGTAGGTCCCCACTTTGTTCAGGACGAACTAAAACGGTTGCGGGTGGCCGGGCGCTGGCCGTTGTTGGTACCCTCATTGGCGCAGCTGTTGTCTGTTTCGCCAGGCTAAACTGCGGCCGCAGCCAGGTAAGCATCTAGAAACAACTTCCCGCTCTTCAGATTGGGCCAATCTTCAAGATTGGCCCAATCTAACCAAGGTCCGGCACGATTGCAGCGTCTTCTGCCAGCCAATTTTTGACCTTAACGGGGAGATTTTTGTAGGCACCCGGCAGGACGAGCGCTTTACGGCCGTTTTCCATGTGCTGCTGTACACCGGTTGACTTTCCCTCCCCCAAAAACCCCAAACTAGTTGCCTTCTACCCTCTGGTGTATTAGTATTCTAGCTATGCTAATTGGGAATTCTGAAGATACTATCTATAAAGTCCTGGTTGTCGATGACAACATCTCCATATTACGGGCTGTTGAGACGGCGCTGCGGCGAGACGCGTTTGTGGTGCATACGGCCGTATCCGGCGAAGAAGCCCTCTCTGTCATTGCCCGCACCGGGCTGCCCCATTTAGCCATTGTTGATCTGAACATGCCGGGCATGGATGGCTTTGAACTGTGCGAAGCGATCCATGAATTTTCCGATTTGCCCATTGTCATGCTCACGGCCATCGACGACGAAGAAACGGTGGTGTTTGGCCTGGATCGTTATGCCGAGGATTACATCGTCAAGCCGTTCCGCCCCGCCGAACTCATTGCCCGGGTGCGCCGCGTCCTGCGCCGCATGGGCGACTACTCCTACACGCTGGAACCGGTCATCAAGGTCGATGAAAATCTACAGGTGGACTTCCCCAATCGCAAAGCGTTTGTGGCCGACCGCCCCGTACAGCTCACTCCCACCGAGACCAAGCTGCTCTACATCCTCATGCGCAACGCGGGCCGCACCGTCACCAACGGCTTTTTGCTGCGCCGCGTCTGGCCTATGGACGATGCCTTTGAGGATCGCCTGCACACCCACATCTACCGCCTGCGCCGCAAAATTGAAGCCTCCCCCAAGGAACCCCACTACATCATTTCTGATTGGGGCACCGGCTACAGCTTTCTCGCCCAACAAGAAGCGTAGCTCCCCCTCCTGACTTCACCCCAAAACAAGCTAATTGCCTCGGTGTTCTAGCCTGTGATTTTGGCTCAGCCACTATCTGCCAGGTTGACTATCCGTTAATTTGCTCTGTTGGATGGTTAAGAAATAGCTGACCAGTCTGCATCGAAGTTTACCAGAGGCCATCGTATTTGTAGGTTCCATCAGGGAACAGAATCAAGCGCAAGATATCATTCTCTAATTCGATAGGGCACTGAATATTGACGTCTATCCGAATGGTGCCGTCTATGCGATGCAGCACGTGCGTATTAGCATACTCGCCCCGATCTGTATCAATAGAACAGCCTTCTAATTCTCCCTCTAGATAATGCTCCTGAATGATTCGATGAGCAAAAGACAACTCACTAAAACCAGCCCATGGCAGACGATTAGGCAAATTAAATGAACTAATCGAGTGTGTAGTCATGGAATATTCGAGGCTGGCAAACTCACCTGTTTTGGCTATAGGTATACTTGTTCTGTTAGTGGATATTACGAAACGATCACCCCAAATACGCCCTTCCAGAGATTGTCTCCTTAAATTATCGACAAATTCTTGAACCTCAGATATGTTCTCAAATTCGGGCAACTGGTTTTCAATTAAGTTAATAAATTCCACTGCATCATAAATGTCATCGGTTATGATGTCTTCATATTGAAGATTTATCTCTTTCGAAGAAAGGGAATAGGTACCAACAAAAGACATCCAATAGGTTAGACCATACTTTGAAAGATGACTGGGGGTTTCGTATTGCACATAAACTTCTAAATCCGATGTTGACGAAGTGCATTGAGGCCAGCCCCAACTTTCCAAGATTAATCCATGCGTTTGTTCATATTCATCCAAAGCTTTGAAAAACTCATCCCTAATTTTGGGATCGTCCAAATAGCCTTCAAAATCACAGGGATTAAATACAAAGAGCCAAAGCGACACTCCACAACAGGCAAGAAAGATAATTGTTGTTCCTAAAACAGCTAGTTTTTTATACACGAATTAGCCCCCAAACATGGCTGTTTTACCCTATCCGGCCCAAGACAACACTTAGGGAGTTTGATAATCGGCAAAGATGGCCACAAATTGCGCAAAATCTTCCAGAGCCGTGGGGATGCTTTGGTGGAGGATTTCGTAATCAATATCCTCGTACATGTGCACCAGCACGTTGCGCATACTGGCAGCATTTTGCAAGCGGTCCGATAACTCCGCGGGGATCATGCCTTCTTGAGCGGCCAGTTGAAACGCGCTTTTGTAGGAAACGGCCGTTTTCCCCCGTTCTGCCAACAAATGATTCAAAATATCGGTCGCTGCCATGACCATTAATTCAAGCAAACGTTCCAGCTTGTAATGCTCAGCTTCCACCTGGGCAAAGCTGGCATCTTTGTAAGGCGAAAGATCTTCCAGCAATTTAAGCAAGTAGGTCAATTTTCGCAAAAGCACATCAGGAGCCACGCCGCACTTCCTCTGCAAACTTCTGCAATTGTTTTTGGGCTGATTGCCGAAAAGGCAGACTATCGGTGTAGGCAAACCAAAGCTGGGAGCGATGCTTTAACCATAGTTCAGGTTGTTGTTCGTAGATGAGACGGCCGTCATGCACAATCTCAAAACCCAGCACCGGGTCTAAATCCGCCGAAACCAGCGCCAAACTCACTGGCTTGTCCAGCAAGGTTTCCAATTCGCGCAGCCACGCCAGTTTGGTCTGGGCAGATGGCATTTCGGTTGGCCAGATAGCCAAATCGACATCGCTGTCGGGGCGCTGGCGACCCGTCGCTTGCGAGCCAAACAGCACACAAAGCTTCACCGGCTGGCGGCGGCACCAGTCAGCAATTTTCGTCACCATATCTTGCACATCTTCAGTCAACGCTTGCATAGGTCCATCATAGCGGATTGGCCAACGATAGACAATATCGCAAAAAAAAGCCCCTGCACTGGCAGGGGCTCAAAAAACTTAGCGCTCTCCGCGAACTCAGCGGTAAAACCTACTCACCAGCAATCTCCGCCCGGCCGGTCATGCCAGGGCGGATGTCCAGTTCCTCGCTGCCAATGCTGATGATGACGGGGAAAACGGCCGCATCGCCCACCATCCCCGTTGCCTGCGTGCCAATGCGCACCACCGTGCCTTCAATCACGTCGTTGGGATACGCCTTTAGCGTTACCTGCACCGTCTGGCCAGGGGCCACTCGGGCCAGATCCCGCTCGCTCAGGTTGCTGGTGTGGAACTCCAGCTGCGTCGTGTCCAGCATCGTGATGATGGGCGATCCGGCACCAACCATCGCCCCCTCGGCCACGTCTACCGAGAGCACCGTGCCTGCCGTTGGCGCCAGCAGCTGCGCGTCGGCCACGGCTTCCTGCGCCTGCTCCAGGCTCAGCTGGCTTTGCTGCAAAGAAAGCTCCGCCTGCGACACACTCAGCTGGGCGGCTTCGACTTGCTCGGTGGTGGGCGGCTTTTGCGCGTTTTCCAGCGCCTGCTGGGCATTAATAACCGACGCTTCGGCGTTGAGCGCCGAGTCGTTGTTGATCCCGGCAGCGGACAGGCTGTAGTTGGCCCGCGCCACCCGCAGGTTTTCTTCAGCAAACTGCAAATTGCGGACGGCGGCTTCACGCTCGTTTTCTAAAAATTGCTTGCGGAACGGATCGCCCAATTCCCACTCGCGGCCCGGATCATAGGCGGTGTTGTACGCTTCCTGGGCATCGGCCAGCTGGCGCTCCGCCTGGGCCACGCTGACGTTGGCCTGCGTCACGCTGTTGCCCGCCACGGCATCGGACGCCTGGGCATTTTCCAGCTGCGCTTGAGCGGCGGCCAGATTGGCTTCGGCAAGGGTTACGGCCGTTTCATCCGGCTCCCACTCCAGCAAACGATCCAGCTCGGCCTGCGCCTGGGTCAGGTTCAGGTCCGATTGGGCCACCTGGAACTCGGCGTTGGTCAC
>CAUJGI010000502.1 GCA_963169155.1 Chloroflexota bacterium | reverse complement strand
CGATACAAACTGCTAAAGGGGTTGAAAACGGCCGTTCAACTTTCTTAAAATGTGCTTGTGCAATAAATCAAAAGGGGAAGCGCATGAACATCAAAGAATCACAATCATTTGGTCAGTTGGTAAGAGAGCGCAGACTATTCCTGGATATAACGCAAGAGGAATTAGCTCAGCGGGCGGTTTGTGCCACAATTTCAATACGGCGTATAGAGGCTGAAACTTTAAGGCCCTCGACTCAACTTGCCGAGCAGCTGGCCGACGTCTTGGAAATTCCCAGTCAAGAAAGAACCGCTTTTATTAGACTGGGCCGATCTGTTTCCAATGAGGATGACAGCGCCAAAGACCTGGTTGAGCAATCCGATTTGTCGGTTGAACAGGGGATGGACACACGCATGTGGCGTCATACAGAACGTTTGCTTACCTTTCTGCCGTTCTTTTTGCTGCTAGTAGCGGCGGTGATCAACCCACGCTACATTGGCTCTTTATTGGTAATTGAACCCCCATTCCTTTTGGACAATATTATCCCCGCAGGCTGGCTGGTATTTTTCTTGATTTTTGCTCTGATGGCATCTACCAGGATTATTTTGCAAAACGGCCGTCGTACTACCAGAAATGGGCAAACTTACTATCGTACCGGGCTAAACGGTTTTGTGCTGCTATTTTTGACTTTCCCAGCCCTCTTACTTGTGTTAGTCGCTCCTGCCCTTTTTCAACTGCTACGCAGCGGGGCATTTTAGTCACTAGATTTCGTTTTCTGCATGACAAAAAAACCTCCCGACGATTTTCCTTGGGTAAAATCTCCGGGAGGTTGTAACCTGTCACTTGCTGCTCTTCACTTTTTACTTCTCACTTATCACTTTTTCACCCTCTCCCCGCCCCTGCTCCAAAATAATCCGTACCGAGCGGTCGTAGGTGAAGTAGTTCCACACCCAGTTCACAAAGACGTTGAGCCGGTTGCGAAAGCCGAGCAGGGTCACCAGATGCAGCGCCAGCCAGGCCAGCCACGCAATGTAGCCGCGCAGCTGAATCTTGTTGTAAATCCAGGCCACGGCGCGGCGACGGCCGATGGTGGCCATGCTGCCGCGATCGTGATAGTGAAACGGCCGTTTTTCCCCCCCACCAATCTCCGCCAAAATATTCTTGGCCGCCAGCTTGCCCTGCTGCTGCGCCACCGGGATCAGCATGGGGTATGGCTGGCCCGATTCGTTCTCCAGGTAGGTCATGTCGCCCACGGCATAGACGCCGTGGCGGTCGGGCACTTCGGTGGTGGGCAAGATGGGCAGCCGCTCACCGCGCTGCAAGGGAAGGTCTAGCATCTCGGCCAGCGGCGAGCCTTTGACTCCGGCGGCCCACACCAGCGTATGGGTGGCAATAACCGTGCCGTCTTTCAACGTGACGGCCGCTTTCGTCACCGCCTCTACTGGACTGCCCAGGTGCACCTCCACGCCCAGCGAGCGCAGCTGTTCTAACGCCGCCTGCCGCAGTGGCTCCGGGTAAGGCTCCAACAAGTGGGGCTGCATTTCTACCAAAATAACCCGCGTCTTCAGCTCGCGTTGGATGTATTCACGGTTGAGGACGTGGCTGTACAGCTCATAGATGGCTCCGGCAGTTTCCAGCCCCGTTGGCCCACCGCCAACCACCACAATTGTTGTCATTGCCTGGCGCACCGCTTCATCTTCTTCCCAGGTTGCCTGCTCAAATTGCCCCAAGATGTGGTTGCGCAAATTGACCGCATCGCTCAGCGTGCGCAGTTCCAGGGCATGTTCGCGAAAAGCGCTTTGGCCAAAGTAAGTGGGTACGCTGCCGGTCGCCAGGATGAGATAGTCGTACGCCTCGTGCCTGGTCTGGTCGGCAATGCGTACTGTCACAGTTTTGTCTGCGTAGTCAATGGAAGTGACAGTGCCAAGCAAACTGCGAATGTTGCGGTCTTTGCGGAAGATAGAGCGCACCGGGTAGGCAATTTCAGATGGGTCCAGGGCACAGGTGGCCACCTGGTAGAGCAGGGGCGTAAAGGTATGGAAGTTGCTGCGGTCGATCAGCAGCACGTCAACCGGTTGGTTGGCCAAGGCGCGGGCGGCAAACAGACCGCCAAAACCCGCACCAATGATGATGACTCGGGGTCGTTGCGTATTCATTTTCGGGTACCTTTTGCTTTGGAGCGTGTTTGAGTCGTTGGTGTTTGGGTCGGCTCAAAAGCTATAAATCATTGAATCGGATAAAAAATACCTTTTGTGATATTTTTCACATATTATACTGGATTTTGAGGTGCCTGGCTACTATCAAATTTGAGAACTTGCTGCTACCCAAAGGTAGCACAAGCCAAACTAAGAGTAGATGCCCGCCTGCGCGGGCATGACAGGTTGAGAGGCAGTCGTTTTCTCAAAGAAACAAAAAGAGCAGCCTCCCCGTGGTGAGAAGCTGCTCTGAAAAATCAATGATGAGTCGGGTGGCGCTTATTTGCGCAGCTGGTCCATGAACTCGCGGCGTAGATCTTTGTCCTCGCGGTACTTGCCAATCATGTAGCTCGTCATCATGCGCGGATGTTCTTTTTTGACGCCGCGCATCATGGAGCACATGTGCGAGCCTTCAACGACCACGGCCACACCCTGCGGTTGCAGCACTTCGTCGATCATTTCGGCGATCTGGCGCGTCATGCGCTCCTGGACCTGTAAGCGGCGGGCGAACATCTCGACAATGCGCGGGATTTTGGAGAGACCAATTACCTTATCGGAAGGAATGTAGGCAATATGAGCCCGGCCAAAGAAGGGCAGCATGTGGTGTTCGCACATGCTGAAGTATTCGATTTCTTTCACGATGACCGGATCGTCATACTCTACGTCGAACAGGGCATTGTTGACCAGTTTAACCGGGTCGGTGGTGTAACCGGCCAGAATCTCGTCGTACATGCGGGCGATGCGGTCGGGGGTACCAACCAACCCTTCGCGGTCCGGATCTTCGCCAACGTTGGCCAGGATGGTGCGTACGGCCGTTTCTATGGCGGCTTTGGCGTCGGCTTTGTCGCTGGTGGGGTGGGTTGTGCCGTTGCTGTGCCCGTTGGTACGGCCATTTGCATGATCATGCTTGTGAAACCCGTTGAGTTCTTTGATTGTGTCTAACATGTTGTTCTCCTCAATGCTGCCTAATGCCACGACAGCGAGTCGCTGAAACCAGTGAGCGCGGCAACGCCGGAAAGGGCCGTTGGGTTAAGCTTGCGCTTGGCTGCGGGTGTTGAATCTGCTAAATAAAAGCAGGTTGGCCGTCTGTTTTGTCTCGCGCGGCGGTGGGAAAGAGCGGCGGCTTGTCCTGCGGCTGTCAGTCTTAATAAGATGTGTTTTACGGCCGATTCCTTACTTTTTGCGGCTTTGCTTGGGAAACAGCGGTAACAGCTTTTACTCGATTCTACAGAAAATGGGCGGTAACTCATAGTTACCAGGTACATTTTGTGGGTATAGAATGAGTAAAGGACGCTTTTCACCTTGACGAAACAGTCACGTCATTGTATTCTCTTTGTTAATGTTTTGTCAATATTTCACCCTTGTTTTGTTCATATTTCACTTATAAACAGGATAAAACCTGGGCAAAATCCAGACTTTCGTGAAGGTGAGGCATCATGGCCACTCAACAAACTGTAGTGCATTTACATCAGCTTTGTAAAGAATTTGTGGAAGGAAACCAGCGGCGGCAGGTGCTTTCTCATGTCAACGGTGATTTTTATCGGGGGGAGTTTGCCGTTTTGTTGGGCAAAAGTGGCAGCGGCAAGAGCACGCTGCTTAACCTGATTAGCGGTATCGAGTCGCCCAGTTCTGGTGAAGTGCTGGTGGCGGGAAATTCCATTACTGCGATGAAGGAGCGGCAGCGCACGCTGTTCCGGCGGGATCACATTGGCTTTGTCTTCCAGTTTTTTAACCTGATTCCCACGCTGACGGTGTTGGAGAATGTGACCTTGCCGATGGAGCTGGCCGGGAACGGCCGTTCCGCCACCCAAGCCGCCATGAACCTGCTGGAGCAAGTTGGTTTAGCCGACCGCCGCGACACCTTCCCCGACAAGCTGTCTCGCGGCGAGCAGCAGCGCGTGGCCATTGCCCGCGCCCTGGTGCACGACCCGATGCTGGTGCTGGCCGACGAGCCAACCGGCAATCTGGATGAGGAGACGGGCCAGCGTGTGCTCAAGCTGCTGCTGGACCTGACGCGGCGGCAAAACAAGACGCTGATCATGGCTACGCACAGCGCGGAAGTGGTGCCCTTTGCCGACCGGGTGTTCCGCGTGCATGATGGGCAGCTGCTGACCACGGCCGAAGCGGTGCCGCCATTACGGCCGTTGCAAAAACCATTTATTGTGCCCAACTAACACGAAAACCTGGGGATGAATCCCCAGGCTATGTGTGAAAAACGTTC
>CAUJGI010000501.1 GCA_963169155.1 Chloroflexota bacterium | reverse complement strand
GGTGCACCTGGCGCTGCTGGGGGCTGGGGTGCGGGCAGGCAGCCACATCGTCGTCGCCGCGGATGTGTATGGGGCGACCTATTCGCTGGTGCAGGCCGTTTTTACCGAGCTGGGCGTAACCGGGCACCTGGTGGATGTGCTGGATTTGGCGGAGATTGAGGCGGTTTTGGCGCGGGAGAGGGTTACGGCTGTACTCGTCGAAACCATCTCCAATCCGCTGATGAAGGTGGCCGATTTGCCCCGCCTGGCCGAACTGGCCCACGCCCACCACGCAAAACTGCTGGTGGACAACACCTTTTGCTCCCCCTACCTGTGCAATCCGCTCACCTTTGGCGCAGACATGGTGATCCACAGCGCCACCAAGTTCATCGGCGGGCACGGCGACGTGATGGCGGGCATCGTCGCCACCAGCGCGGCGCTAAAGGCGGAGATGGTGCGGCTGAACAAGCTGCTGGGCAGCAGCCTGGGGCCGTTCGAGGCGTGGCTGGCCCACCGCGGCCTGAAAACACTGCCGCTGCGCATGCGCCAGCAGTGCCAGAATGCCCTGGAAATTGCCCGCTGGCTGCAAAACCACCCCAAGATCAGCCAGGTGCATTACGCCTTTTTGCCCAATCATCCCCAGTTTAACTTGATGCACCAGCTCAGCGGCGGCAGAGGCGGCGGCGCGGTGCTGTCGTTTGAAGTGCGCGGCGCGGGCAGGCCGGAAATCTTTGCCCTGATGGACGCGTTGCAGCTCATCCAGCCCGCCACCTCGCTGGGCGACATTTACTCGCTGATGCTCTACCCGGCCATCTCCTCCCACCGCTCGCTCACCCCGACGGAGCGCCACAGCCTGGGCATCGGCGACGGCCTGCTGCGCCTTTCGGCGGGCATCGAAGACGCAGCCGACATCCAGGCTGATTTAACGCAGGCCTTGGATAAAATTTCGTAGCCGCGCTTTCTTAGCGCGCACGCAGGGGCGACAGCGAATTTGAGAAAGGAACGAATTTTCGGCCGTGCTTGGAGATGAAGGGTAGGTACGGCCGAAATAAAATATGGGAAGTGACGGCACAATCTGCTAGCATAAACACTATGAATGAAATGAAATATAAAGAATATTCGGCAAAAGTTGAATATGATCCGGTTGATAAGGTTTTCGTAGGGCATATTGTGGGCATTCGGGATATTGTGGGCTTTCATGGCAGCACGGTTGAAGAATTAGAATCTGCCTTTCACGAAGCGGTCGAGCATTATCTGGAAGCTTGTGAACAATTGGGGCAGGAGCCTCCAAAATCCTACTCGGGCAAGCTGACGTTACGGGTTTCACCTGACTTGCACATGGCTGTCGCGACTGAAGCCGAAATGAATAGCAAAAGCATCAATCAATGGGCCACGGAAGTCTTAAGGGAAGCGGCGACATCTAAATATCGTACAAGCTAGTGCAGAAATTTTGTAAAAAGCGCGTTAGCAGAGTGGGTATCCTCCCGCTCCGCAAATATCACAAATTCGATGTGGTAGCATTGCGGCAACGGCCGTTCATCACAACCTCACCCTGATCACCCTCAATCAAACTGACCTCAAGACGATTCCAGGCCTCCGCATCCATTCGCTCGAATAGATCAATTTAAGCAGTTGAAAGCATTTTCAGCGATCCCGGCCTCGCCAGCGGAGTTGATTTCGCGAAGTGAGTCGGGGCGAAGGAAGAGAATTTATGATTGGCGAAAACTGGCCCGTAATTAACGTCCTCTTGGGACTGGGCGAAGATCCGCTCACGCTGTGGCACATGGCCGCGCGTACCTTCATTGTTTATTTAGCCGCCATCATCCTTGTTCGCCTGGGTGAAAAGCGTTTTTTAGGCAAATATGCCGCACTCGACGTCATTTTAGGCTTCGCGCTCGGCTCCATTTTAAGCAGCGCGGTCACCGGATCGTCTGCTTTTTTTGAGACGCTGGGCGCATCGCTGGTACTGGTACTGCTCCATTGGCTCTTCGCCGTTTTGGCTTTTCATTCAGACCGCTTCGGCGATCTGGTCAAGGGAAATAAGCGCGTGCTGGTTGAGGATGGCAAAATCCAGTGGGATGCCATGCAAGCCACCCATATCAGTGAAAAGGATTTATTGGCCGCGCTGCGAACGGCCGTACAGACAGAAGATCCACAGCAGATCAAAGTTGCCCATCTAGAGCGCAGCGGCGACATTAGCGCCATTCCGCGCCAAAGTGAGCCGCAAGTTATCGAAGTTCAGGTTGAAAACGGGGTGCAGGTGGTGCGAATCAAAATAGAGTAATCGGTTAACGTTACTCTCTACCCTCAACCCCCACCGCCTTTTGCAGCGGATCAGTGCCAATTTGCTGCACCAGGAAGTGAGCAATGGTCGCTTTTTGGTTGGCGGTGTTGGCGGCGGGGTCAGGTTTAGCGGCTTCTTTCACATAATCGACCACTTTTTGCGAATGGGCCACCTTTTCCGTGAGGGCCACCAGCTCATCAAGCGAGTATTTATCGACCATTTCCCGGACCAGATTGTCGCCGTTGGCAGATTTGCTCAGCGCCATCGCTTCCGGGCTGAGCATTTGCATCGCCTGGGTCAGCAGCAGTTCCACGTATGCCTGGCCGCCGTTTTCCAAAATCATCAGGGCAATGCTGGATTTGGCGAAGTTCTCCGGCGCTTTGGGATCGAGCAGCTTTTCCAGGTCGGCCTTGCGCTGTTCTTCCTGTTCACGGGTGAGGGTCGCGCGGGCGGTGATGGTGTACCAGGCGATGTCGTACAGCTCGGCCATCGAGGGGTAATATTCGAGCAGTCGGGTAACGGCCGTACGCCGCTTGTTCATCAACTCCAGGTCAATTTGGGTCCGGGCCAGGTTTTGGAACTGGTCATACAGCCAGCCCAGGTTGAGCGCCACTTCCCCCTCCTGACCGTCGTCGCCAATACGCTTGGCCAGCACAAAGCGGGTGCGGATAATGGCCTGGAAACCCACCCCCACGCTGAGAATTTGCAGGCTGGGGTTCATCTCCGTCATCGTAACGCGCACCACCACCAGGGCAATGATAGCCGCCACCACGTTCACGGTAATCAAAATCCAGGCCCAGCGTGCCCGCAGTGCCTCACGTGGGTAGGTTTGGAAGGTGGAAACCAATTCCGCAATCGCCACGGTAGCCCCCAACAAACCGACCAGCACGTAAGGGGCAAAGCGGGCAGTGAGGCCGTACACATTTTCTTGCAGCGGCTCCACCCAGGCGGGTGTCGTTTCGGTGATGGGGTAAACAATGATGGTGGCCAGGGCCAGCAAAAAAATGACCAGGACAGCCAGGGTCACTTTCATGCCGCCGGTGATTTTTGTGCGTTGACCAAAGGTTATTTCATTGGGAGGGGAAGCAGCCATAGGTGAAATCCGGGGTGGAGAATGACTGTTTGGTACACCAATCAGGCCAGGGTGCCGTTCAGGTAAACCCGCGCCTGGCTGGTAATGGCCACCAACATGCCATCTGGGCTGTTGGTGTCGTTGCGCAGATGGACAAAACCAGCGCTGGAGAGTTCACGCAGCACCGACAGCGTTTTACCCGGCAGGGTCCACGTTTCGGCGGCCACTTCGCTGGGGCTCATCGCGCCCCGCCTGGCTAACGTTTGTAATACTTTGCGTTCTTCTTCTTCTAACTCAAATCGTTTCATCTTGATTGCTCCTCAGGCTGATGGCTCCATTATAACATAAACCTGGGTGCATATTCCCCTTGCTGCAGATTTTCTTTTTTCCCTGTGCCGGTGGGTCGTTCCTCGCGCCTGAGGACATTTTTTGGGTATGCAGTGACGCCGCGAATGATTCGAGTTTTCACGAATTTCAACCCGATTTTGCGCTAATTCGTGAAATTCGCGGCTAAAAAACCTCGGTGTTGGTGTTTGTTCGAGGGAATGTGCGAAAAGCAACGGCCGTTTGTTATACTTACACCCCATGCAGATAATCGACGGCCAGCTCCCCAAAGAAAAATTGTGGCGTACCCTGGTAATTTTAACGCCTGATGAGCCGCTGGGCCGCGCCTGGCAGCTGGCACGCTCCCTGGCGCACGCCAATGAGGGCCAGCTCATCGTGGGCATCTACATTCGCGACCTGAATCCGGCGGCGCAAACGGCCGCACAACGGTGCGCCGAATCGATTCGCGAGGCAGAACCTGACGCCGACGACATTTTCATCCTCATCATCACCGCCCCCAATTTTGACAAGGCGCTGGCTCGTTTTGTGGGGACAGCGGCGGTTGATTTGCTGGTAACCCACATCGATGGCCCCATCGCCTACAACCTGAACCGGCTCTCTTGCGCCGTAGCGGCGCTGCGCGGCGATAATGCCAGCATGGTGGGCGATGACGGCGAGAATGCCCTGAAACACATCATCGTTCCCACTTCAGGTGGTCCCAATACGGCCCACGCTCTCACATTTTTACTGCCGCTGACGCCAAAGGTGAAGGTGACGGCCGTTTACATTGCCCCCGACTACCTGGAAAACGAAGCCGCGCTCGGTTACGCCCGGCTGCGCCAGCTCATGCAATACGTCGATGGCGCGGGCAAAATCGATACCGAGGTGGTGACCGCCCCGTCGGTCACCCAGGGCATTACCGACTATGCTCGCGAACGCGGTGACCTGGTCATTATCGGTGCCAGCCAGGAAAGCTCCATCGACAAAATATTGTTTGGCGATATTCCCGCAGCCGTGGTGCGCCAAAGCCACAAGCCGGTGGTCATTGTGCGGCAGTCCCGCAGCCGTCTGGGGCCGTGGTGGGACAACCTGGCCTGGCGGCTGCGTCAATATTTGCCGCGCCTGGACATCAAAGATCGGACCGAAGCGTATACCCGTATCCGGCGCAGTGCACGGCCTGACTTGGATTTTTACATGCTCATTTCTCTGGCTACCATCATTGCCGCGCTGGGGCTGATCATCAGCAGTCCGGCGGTAGTGATTGGGGCGATGTTGGTCGCCCCGCTCATGTCGCCGATGGTGGGCACCGGGCTGGCGGTGGTTTTGGGGGATACCCGCTTCATTCGGCTGTCGTTGGGCGCGGTTGGGCGTGGTGTGGTGCTGTCGATCCTGGTAGGCGCGGCGGCCGGGCTGCTGAGCCTCAACCAGCCCGCCACGCCTGAGCTGCTGGCGCGCACCCAGCCTACGCTGATCGACCTGGCCATTGCCCTTTTCTCGGGCCTGGCAGGAGCTTATGCCCTGGCCCGCTCCGATGCGGCTGGCGCGCTGCCGGGTGTGGCCATTGCCGCAGCCCTGGTACCGCCGCTGGCCACGGTAGGCATCTCCCTGACGACCGGGCGCTATGGGGAGGCCGTGGGGGCGATGCTGCTGTTCACGGCCAACTTTGTGGCCATCAGTTCGGCCACGGCGCTGATGTTCCTCATGTTGGGCTTCCGGCCCACCACGCCGCACAAGTCACGCCGGGCCGTTCAGGCCCGCAGCGGGCAGGTGGCCATCATTTCCCTGGCGCTGGTGACGGCTCTGATCCTGGGCTTTACTTATGAACTGGCCCAAGAGCAGACGCGGGAGACGCGTATTCATGAGGTCGTAGAGGAAAAGTTAGCCGAAGTGGCCAATGCCACGCTCGACGAGCCACCCATGACAACCTTTGAAAATGGGTTGCTAACGCTGGACATCACCGCCCGGTCCACCCGCCCACTGCCGTACCAGGTGGTGGCGGATTTGCAAACTGCCATTGGCGCAACGCTGCGCGATGAGGGCATTTTGGAGAGTGTGGCCCTGACGCTGACGGTGATTGAGGTGACAGAGCTAGACCCGGAAGTGCCGCCAACGCTCACCCCAACCCCATCGCCGACGCTGACCTACACGCCCGGTCCCACACCCACGCCAACCACCACCCCCACGCTGACACCATCGCCACAACCCAGCCCAACCGAAACGGCCACGATGCGGTCCACAGAAACGCCGACAACCGTGCCAACGGAAACGGCGACGGCCGTTCCCTCCGCCACACCAACGGCCGTCCCGCAAACGGCCGTCATCACCTACCCGTTTGGCACCAATTTGCGCACAGGACCGGGGTTGGAGACGGCCGTTTTGGCGGTGCTGCCTGTCGATACGGTGGTGATTTTGCTGGATGGTGTGGTCACTGCCGACGGCTTTGCCTGGCAGGAGGTGGTGGTAAACGGGCAAACGGGCTGGCTCTCCGCCGCGTTTTTGCAGAGCCCTTAGGGTGCGTTCAGAATTAACTTTGGACATTTGTGCGTCAAAGCACCCTAAAAGCTCAT
>CAUJGI010000500.1 GCA_963169155.1 Chloroflexota bacterium | reverse complement strand
CTTGTCCAGGTTGCTCACCTCGGTCACCACCTCGCCGTTGAAGGCGGCGGCCAGGCCGTCTTCGATGGGGAACTGCTGGCCGATGAGAGCCGCGTTCGTGGCATAAAGCACGATGCCGTCGGGGGACCATACTTTGAAGGAAACAATTTGGGTGCCCAGGGAAGTATCGCTGAGCAGCCGCTCCAGCGCCGCCACGTCGACACCGCTTTCGCCGCCGTCGGCCAGCCCTTGCAGGTGGGGGGAGATGTAGCTGTCGACGTACAGAGCGGTAACGGCGGCGGTGCGGTTGGTAACGGCCGTTTCAATCTGCTGGCTAATCCACAAGCCAATGCCCACCATACCGCCCAACATCACCAACAGGCTGACAAACATGTACTGCTGGGCCAGCGTCCACGGTTTATTGGCCAACATGCCTGACTCCTTCAAAATGATCCGTAGCCTGCGCCCATTTCGCAGAAAAGATAATCTGTGGGAAGTGTGTGGATTTTCATTTGTGGTGATGTGCTATGTTCATGAAGACTCCTGGCGAAATATTCTGCACAATCATATCCGAAAATAACCCAGCTACCAGCCTTGCCCCGAATTTTAGCTATAATAAGCAGCGTGATTATCAAACGAACCAACGAACAGTGGCTGGCCGAATTGCAGCCAGAGCACCCCGGGTATGATACGGCCGTAACCGACCTTAGCCGCCTGCTCACCAATGGCCTTAGACGGGGACTGCTGGCCCAGGTCAAAACAGCCGCCCTGGAGTTCGACACCCAGGCCGAGGATTTTGCCCAGGAAGCCGTTCTGAAGGTGCTGGAAAAGCTAGACACCTTTGCCGGACGCAGCAAATTCACCACCTGGGCCCACAAAATTGCCATTTCTGTAGCCCTGACCGAACTGCGGCGCAAACGGTGGCAAGACAGCTCCCTCAACAGCCTCACCGAAACCGAAACGAGCGTCTACACCCCCAGCTTTGTCGCCGATGGGTCACCAACCCCGGAAAAACGCACCGCCCGCGCCGAGCTGCTGGCCTATGTGCAAAACCTGATTGAAAACGATCTCACCGAGCGGCAGCGCACGGCCCTGGTCGATTCGGTCATCCAGGGCAAATCCACTGAGCAGATTGCCAGCCAGCTTGATATGAAACCCAATGCGGTCTACAAATTGCTGCACGACGCCCGGGTAAAACTTAAAAAGAGCCTGGCGCAAGATGGCTATACCCCGGGCGACATTTTGCAGGTATTCGATTAAATCGCCGCCGCCCTGGCGGGCAAAGTTGCGGCAAACGTAAGAAGTAAGGGAATTGGATCATCAAACGTACATATTCAGGAGAGGGACCACTGCGGCCCAGTGACCCACGTTCAACATGACTATTTGGACCCGGCTCAGAAATCTGTTTGGCAGATCACCCCATCCCATGAACGAGTACAGCAGCGCAAACCAGCACGCCGGCGGTGTGGCTATTTCCCAGGACAATCTGGTAGAGTTGATGCATCGCCTGGAAACGACGTTAGACAACGCCTACTCCTGTGAAGAGGCGTTTGCCCTGCTTGACGAATACGTGGAACTGGTGGCCACCACAGAAGAAGCGGAACAGCTGATGCCCCTGGTAAAAAACCATCTCGACCTGTGTCCTGATTGTCGCGATGAGTTTGAAATTTTGCTGCACATCCTGAAAACGGCCGATTCCACCCCAGACGAGTGAGAACGGAGCGTGTCCAACCCTCTGTCGGTTAAGTGAGCTTACCGGCAAAAAACATCCACCACTTTACAAAACAATTAAGGAGACGGTAACATGCCAAAAGCAATCTGGAATGGCGTTGTCCTGGCTGAAAGTAATCAAACGGTGATCGTAGAAGGCAACCATTACTTTCCACCCAATGCCATCAACCGCGAATATTTCAAGGCAAGCAGCCACCACACCACCTGCCACTGGAAAGGCGTGGCCAGTTATTACACGCTGGAAGTGAATGGGCAGAAAAACGATAATGCCGCCTGGTATTACCCCACGCCGTCGGTCGCGGCCAGCCAAATTAAAGATCATGTGGCATTTTGGCGCGGCGTTCAGGTTGTTCCATAATTCAGGGAAATTTGAGCCAACACCAAGCCCGAGTCGGCGGCCAGCCTGAACGAATCTGACCCGTAGGCGGCCAACGCGTAGGCCGCCTACGCACGGCCGTTAAGCCAGGTGTTGCGACACACAGACGAGGTAATCGATGTTATTAGCTGGTGACATTGGCGGAACTAAAACTGTTCTGGCACTTTTTGCAGCAGATGACTCGCCCCAAACGCTGCATCCGCTGTACTTACAAACCTTTCCCAGCGGCCGTTTTCCGTCCCTGGAAGCCATCATTGCCCAATTTATTGCCGATAAGGACATTACGATTGACGCGGCCAGTTTTGGCGTGGCGGGGCCGGTGGTCAACGGCCGTTCCCAAATCACCAACCTGCCCTGGGTCATCGATTCGGCCGTTGTGCGCCAAACGCTGCACGTCGAGCGCGTGGCCCTGCTCAACGACCTGGAATCGATCGCCAACGCCGTGCCCCACCTGGCAGGCGACGACCTGGCCAGCATCAACGAAGGGCAGGCCGAGCCGGGCGGCGCGGTGGCGGTCATCGCCCCAGGAACCGGTCTGGGCGAAGCGTTTCTCATCTGGGACGGGCAACGTTACCAGGCCCACCCGTCGGAAGGCGGGCACGCTTCATTTGCCCCCACCAACCCCGACCAGTGCGCCATGCTGGCTTTCCTGCAACATAAATATGACCACGTCAGCTTCGAACGGGTTTGCTCCGGCAGCGGTATTCCCAACCTGTACGCCTTTTGGCGGCAGGACGGCCGTTTCCCCGAACCCGACTGGCTGCGTGAGCAAATTGAACAGGCCGCAGACCCTACCCCGATCATCGTCGAAGCCGGTCTGGCCAAAACGGCCGATATTTGCGTAGCTACCCTGCAAATGTTTGTCGATATCCTGGCTGGGGAAGCCAGCAACATGGCCTTGAAAGTGCTGTCGACCGGCGGCGTTTACCTGGGTGGTGGCATTCCACCGCGCCTGCTCAACCTGCTGCAAACCGAACGTTTTATCTCGCAGTTTGCCGATAAAGGACGCTTCTCCAAGCTGCTGCTCAACATGCCGCTGCAAGTGATTTGTAATCCACAAACGGCACTGTTGGGCGCCGCCTGGGCAGGGCTGGATTTGCTCGATGCCTGAGCCAATCACCCGGCGCACCTTCGCCGACGCCGCCGCTTTGAACCAGGTGGCCGCCCGGCTGCTCACCTCCCTGGCGCAAGAGGCGGTGGCTGAACACGGCCGTTTCAGCATCGCCCTATCCGGCGGC
This sequence comes from Chloroflexota bacterium, assembly GCA_963169155.1. Classification (GTDB taxonomy): domain Bacteria; phylum Chloroflexota; class Anaerolineae; order Promineifilales; family Promineifilaceae; genus Leptofilum. The sequence goes on along the minus strand of CAUJGI010000500.1, from coordinate 221 downwards.
AGCACACCAACCGGGGTGTATGAACTGTGGTCCCAACCGCCATTTCGTGATGAGATGCCCTGGCGGCAAACCCACCTCTTTTGGGGCGACGAGCGGCTGGTGCCACCTGACGACGCGGGCAGCAACTACCGCCAGGTCGCCGACCTGCTGCTGCCCCACGTGCCCATCCCCCAAGAAAATGTGCATCGGGCCAAAGGGGAGCTGGCAATGGCCGCCGCCGT
>CAUJGI010000499.1 GCA_963169155.1 Chloroflexota bacterium | reverse complement strand
CGTCGTACAGGTCGGTGGTCAGCGACACGGGCGGCACGTCGCGGGCCATCACAGCGGCGACGGTTTGGTCTGGGTCATCAGCTTGCAAGGCAGCCATCAGCCGCTCATTGCCAAGGAAGCCGACGTAGGTGCCATAGTGGGCCACTGGGAAATCTGTCAGGCCGCGCGCGGTCCAGTTGACGACATTGCGCAAACTGTCGGCGGGGTCCAAAACTGGCACCTGGTTGCTGTACGCCTGCTGCACCGTGTAACCACGCAGCCGCTGGCGGAACTGTACCATCTGCGCTTCCTGGGTCGCCCCTGAGTAGATGAAGATGGCAATCAGCACGCTAAAGAACTGGCCGTTAAGCAAACCATAAATACCAAACAGCACGGCCAACACCCGGCCAATCCCGGCGGCGATACTGGTGGCACGGCCGTAATCCAGCTTCATTGCCAGCGCCGCCCGCAGCACGCGCCCCCCGTCCATGGGGAACGCCGGGATCATGTTAAAGACGGCCAGGATCACGTTGTAGAAAAAGATGTACGAAAAAATCGAGCCGAAAGTGAGCGATATGCCGCTGGTCAACGGATTGGTTAACGGTAGATTGAAGAGAACGGCCGTACCGCCCATCAAAATCGCCAATACTACGTTAACGGCCGGACCAGCCAGGGCAATCACAAACTCCTGCTTGGGGTTATCGGGCATGTGGCGCAGCTGGGCCACACCGCCAATGGGCAGCAGCACAATGCGCTCCACCGGCACACCATAATTCAGGGCGGCAAAGCTGTGGCCCAATTCATGCAAAGTCACCAGCACAAAAAGCAGCGAGATAGAAATCACACCAAAAAGGGCGCCTGCCAGGCCACCACCCGCCAGCACGCCAAACTGAAACGCCGCCCAGATTAAAATCAGCGGAAATGTCAGGTGAACGCGAATATCAATCCCGCGTACAGAAAACAGTTTCAACGAGCTGTTCATGTTTTACTTCCTTTAGATTGGGAGAGCCGCTCATCCTGGCTCTCGATGCGTAGAGAAGATACTCTCTGAGAATTGGCTTATTAAGACACTCTTTAGCCTAAAGGAAAACTGTATAAAAATTGTTAGCAGGGCATTAGGGCAGTATGAAAACAAAAAACCTCCATGCCGTGTGACATGGAGGTTAATCTTTTGGTACGCCCTGAGGGACTCGAACCCCCGACCTTCTGGTTCGTAGCCAGACGCTCTAATCCACTGAGCTAAGGGCGCGTATCAAAAAATCGGCCGTGTTGGCCGCTGGCTTTTAAGGCGGGGAGGAAGGGATTCGAACCCTTGAACGATTTTTACACCGTTAACCGCTTAGCAGGCGGCCCCAATCGACCACTCTGGCACCTCCCCTAAAAGCCAACTTGCTGCCAGGTAAGGCCTACAATTGGAAAGGCTAAGGCGGAGGGAGAGGGATTCGAACCCTCGGTAAGCTATTGCCTACTACGGTTTTCAAGACCGTCGCAATCGTCCACTCTGCCATCCCTCCAGGCTGTGGAGGGGGTTTTACAACCCGGTCGCGGAGTATAACACGCCGCTTTTGGCACGTCAATATGATTCCAAATGTAAAATTTGGATTGCGGCCTGGCTGGGAACAGTGGCAGCGAATCTGTGACGAGGCACATAACGGCCGTTCCCCCATTCAATTGTACCGATGTGTCTTATCCGCTATCATTCCGTCGAACGACCAGCAAATGAGGCATCAATGAGTGATTCAACAGGTTCCAATGACTTTTTTACCACCCTGGGCGGCGAACTGAAGCAGGTGTGGCAAGATTTAAGAAACGAAGGGCGGCAAACGGCCGTTTCCCTGCGTAATGGTCTGCGGCTGCTGCGGCGCGCCGAATTGGATTACGTGGTGATGGCTATTGGCGGGGCGATGCCCGAACGAGCCGAACCGCCGCGCAGCTTCATCGAGCGGCAGCTGCCCCTGCCCGACCCCGCTCTCAGCCTGGAGGAATTTAACGAACGCCTGACCCGCCTGGCCGAAGCGGACAACATACGTGGGCTGGTGCTGGTTTGCCAAGGCGTTAGCGCCGGATTTGCCACCATGCAAAACATCCGCCGCTCGCTGGAGCGGCTGAAAGCCGCGGGCAAAACGGTGGTGGTCTACACCCCTTACCTGGATCTGCGCCACTACTTTTTAGCTTCCGTCGCCGACCGCCTCATCATACCGCCCAGCACCCAGTTTGACGCGTACGGGCTTCATTCAGAAATTACCTACCTGAAAAATGGCTTAAACCGCATCGGCGTGGGCGTGGAGGTGGTGCAAATTTCGCCGTACAAAGCCAGCGCCAACCCATTTGTGAATGAGGCAATGACGCCGGAGGAGAAGGAACAATTTGATTGGCTGCTGGATGATTTGTACGACCAGCTGACCCAGGCGATGGCCGACGGCCGTTCCCTCCCCCAAACCACCGTCCAGGAACTCATGAACCAGGTGCCGCTCACCGCCGAGGCCGCACTCGCTGCCGGGCTGGTGGACGACATCGCTTACCAGGACGAGCTGGCCTACCTGCTGGCCGAGGTGCCGGAACCCATCTCGGAACCAGCTGAAGCCGAAGAAAGTACCGAGGCGGAAGAAGGGACCGAAGCAGATTCCGCCGCAGACGAGCGCCCGAAAGCGGTACTGCTTGATTGGCCTAAAGCGGAGCGACGCCTGACGGAAGTGGCCCGGCAGCGCAGCCGGAAGTTCATCGGCGTCATCAGCATTGAAGGGGCGATCAACATGGGCAGCAGCCAGAACCCGCCCATCGACCTGCCCATTCCGCTGATTGGCGGGCAAATTGCCGGGGAGCAAACCCTGGTTTACCTGCTGCGCCAGGCCGAGCAGCTGGACGATATGGCGGGCCTGATCCTGTACGTCGATTCACCTGGCGGCTCCGCCCTGGCCTCGGACCTGATTGGGCGCGAGATTCAGCGCCTGAACCAGAAGAAACCAGTGCTGGCCTACATGGGCAATACGGCCGCTTCCGGCGGGTATTATGTCAGCGCCTACGCCCGGCACATCATGAGCCAGCCGCTCACCGTAACTGGGTCGATTGGCGTGGTGGGCTTTCGCCTGCACACCCAGGGGCTGTATGAAAAGCTCGGCGTCAACCGCGTGGCGCTCAATCGGGGCGAACATGCCGGATTTTTTAGCGATATGCGGCCGTTAACGCCCGATGAGCGGACCACCTGGGAAAACCTGATTGTGCATGCCTACGGCCAGTTCAAAGCGGTGGTGGCCGAAGGACGCCAGCTACCCTACGACGAGCTGGATCCCATCTGCCTGGGGCGGGTGTGGACCGGGCGGCAGGCGCTGGAGCGCCAGCTGGTGGACAGCCACGGCGACTTCATCGACGCGGTGCACAAGCTGGCCGAACTGGCTGAACTGCCCGACCCGACCAGCCACGACATCCCGGTGGTGAATCTGTACGCCAAACACACCCGGCACGTCACGCCCCAGCCGTTTGAGATGGCGGAACAAATAGCCAGCTGGCTGTCACCAGAGCGATTGGCGGCGTTTAACCAGAAGCCGCTCTTTTTGTCGCCCTATTTCATCAAGCTGTAAGGAAAAAGTGATGAGTGTTACGGCCGTTTCCCCCCAATTCCTCAAAAAACTCCACATCGACCCCAAGGTCGCGGAGTTGGTGCTGACCAAATTTCTGGAAAATGAAATTGGTAAGGCCGGTTTCCGCAAGGCGGTGCTGGGCCTCTCCGGCGGTATCGACTCAGCGCTGTCGTGCTACCTGGTGGCGAAGGCGCTTGGCCCGGCCAACGTGCTGGCGCTGCGCCTGCCGTACAAAGCGTCCTCGGCCGAAAGTTTGGCCCACGCCGACCTGGTCATCGAGGCGCTGGGCATCCGCAGCGAGACGGTAGAGATTACCGGCCTGGTTGATGCCCTGGCCGAAGCCTCGCCGGGCATGAGCGCCCATCGCCTGGGCAACGTCATGGCCCGCGCCCGCATGACCGTTATTTTTGACCGCTCCCTGGCGGAAAGCGCCCTGGTGATTGGCACCAGCAACAAAACGGAGCTGATGCTGGGTTACGGCACCATCTACGGCGACCTGGCTTCGGCGGTGAATCCGATTGGCGACCTGTACAAAACGCAGGTGCGGCAGCTCTCCCGCGCCCTGGGTGTGCCGGAGATCATCATCGACAAAGCACCATCGGCCGATCTCATTCCCGGCCAGACCGACGAGGCTGATTTTGGCTTCAGCTACGAAACCGTTGACCAGCTGCTGTACCTGATGCTGGATGAGCGGTATTCACGGGATGAGGCGGTGGCGGTGGGCTTTGAACGGCCGTTTGTCGACCGCGTCATGCGCATGGTGCAGCGCGCCCAATACAAACGCACCATGCCCATCATCCCCAAAATCAGCGACCGCTCCATCACCCACGACTTCCGCTATTTGCGCGACTGGGGAACCTGATCAATTGTTAATTGTGAATGGTCAATTGTTAATTGTTAAGCGGGTTAGCCGACTGCTTGGCGCAGCGATCTTGCTGCTCTTCCTGGTGCAGCAGGTGGGAGCGGAGCCAGCGTGGTGGGGGAAGATCGATCCATTTTTGCTGACTGAATTGCAGGCAGAACCAGCCGCGGATGGAAAAGCGTCGGTTGAGTTTTTGGTGCAGATGGC
>CAUJGI010000498.1 GCA_963169155.1 Chloroflexota bacterium | reverse complement strand
AGGAAAAAGGTGAGCGCGGCGGTGAAAACGGCCGGTCCCAACCAAAAATCCCATCGCCCCACCAGCCACCGTGCCGCCAGCAGCAGCGGAAAAACCAGTAAAACGGCGGAGAATTTCGAGCCAACAGCCAGGCCAATAAATATGGCTGCAAGGAGCCAGTAGACGGTGGCCCGTGAACGGTGAGCGGTGAGCGGTAAGCGGTGAGCGGATTGATCGCTTTCCACTCTGTGCCCTCTGTGGCTAACGGCCTTTATCAAAAGCAGGAGGGCAGCGACGGTAAAAAAAGTCTGGTACGGGTCGGAGATGAAGAAGTGGGCCAGCTGGATGTGCATCACGTTGACGGCCAGGAAAGCGGCTGCCAGCAGGCCAACCTGGGGCGAGAATAACTGTCGTCCTAGTAAATAAACGAGCCAGACAGTGCCCACATCAACCAACGCCGTGAGGACTCGGGCTACGGCCGTTAAATGGCGAAACTCGATCAGCTCAGCCTGGTTGAACAGGTCCCGCGTCAGCAGCCAGTCGTCGGGGAAAACCGGTGACAGGCGAGGGCCAATACGCTCCATCAAACGCGTCGCCAGCACGCCAAGATAAAGCGGCACGTGGCCATAGGCAAAATCGCGTGGTTCAGCCTGCGGCACTTCAATGCCCGGGCTGGCGGCATCCGGCGGCCAGTAAAATGGATTAATAGATGATTGTTGGGGCGAGAAGGCGGTTTGCCAGTCGGTGGGCCATTCGATGGTCGTGGCCACCCAGGTAATGTACCGTTCATCGGGGTGGTAATGGTGGTAATCGTCCCAATCAATACCGGTCAGACGAAAAACGGCCGCAACCAGCAAAATCAGAGCCAAACAGACACGTTCCTGCCACTTTTTCATGGGCACATTGTATCTTGGCGGCAAACGGGGGGCGAATTTGAGGCTGGAGTGGCAACAAAAAAGGGCTGGCACCAGGCCAACCCTTTTGTCTTAAAATTTCAAATTGCCGAAGCGTTAATCTTCGTCTATTTTGCCCTTCTCGATAATCTCCACCGAATCAGCGGTCATTTGGTAGTCATCTTCACCGGTATCGGCCTGGGTATACTCAAAGCGTGCCACGGCCGTTTCCGGGTCAGTCAAAATCACCACGCCTTTGGGAGCAGAGAGGTCAGCCACGTAGATCGTCTCATCATCGGTCAGGTTGCTCACATCGACCTCGATTTCAGCGATCAGGTCGTCGGGCAGTGCTTCAATTTCTACGCTGGTCAGCACCAAAACATCGGAACCCAACGTATCTTTCGTCATTTGCGAACGACCAACCAACACCAGGGGCACTTCGGCCGCAATTTTGACCTTCAGGTCAACTTCCTGGAAATCTACATGAATGAGATCGCCTCGTGTGAGATGCTGTTGAATTTCGCGAGCCAGAACGGTGCGCTTTTGACCGCCGAACGAAATGTCGATCAGGTTGGTTGTCCCCGCCCGACGCAGCACGCGGCGCAGCATTTTATTTTCCAATTGAATCGTTACCGGGTCCTGAATCCCATAAATAACTGCGGGAATCATTCCATCCCGGCGTAACTGTTTCACTTGTTTACCGACAACCGTGCGTGGTGCGGCCTCAATAGCCAATCTAACATCAGACATGATTCTAAACCTCAGTTTGTAAATTCCTCAACAACGAGGGAGTTTTTTATCGTGGTAAATATTCAGCAAAAAGCCTGCTGGCGGTAAGCCACAGGCTAAGGCAGAAAGTATATCAGTTTCTCTTCAAGAGTCAATCAAAAATTTCGGCAATCCATCGAAAAAATCCACCACGCCTGTTTCCAACGAATACTCCGCCCCCACCACGAGCAAACCATCACCGGCGATGAGCTTTTCCAGGATGCGCGAGCCATGCCGCAGCTGGTTGGCCGAGGTGCGAATATTGGCCCGCACCGCCTGGCGGAACAGCTCATCATAGTTGTGTTTCAGCTCCGTTTCCAGCAGGCCCTGCACCGACGGCCGTATCCGGTCAACAATCGAATGCAGGTTGGGTGAGCGGTTGACGGACGGACGTTCCAATTCCTCCAGCGTGGCCTGAATTGCGCCGCAGTGGGAATGCCCCAGCACCACCACGAGCCGCGTGCCGAACTTGTCGGCAGCAAACTCCACGCTGCCCACCAACGACGGCGCAACGATGTTGCCTGCCACGCGAATCACAAACAGGTCGCCCAACCCCTGATCAAACACAATTTCGGCCGGTACGCGGGAATCCGAACAGCCCAGGATGATGGCAAACGGTGCCTGCCCGGCCACCAAATCGCTACGCCGCGCCCGGCTGCTGAGCGTACTCAAACTTTGCACACCTGAAACAAACCGCTGGTTACCCGCCTGCAATCGTTCTAAAGCTTCCTGTGACAAAACCATACCGTCGCTTTCCTTATAATAGGCATATCATTTACCATTCAGCGATTTAACCACGGAAAAAGCATGCGGGCAATTGGGGAGGCGAAACGGCCGTCTTCCCCACGGCCCATACCCTCCCCCTTACTCATATCATATAGATCAGCTTACACAATTCGATTAAAGTACCAGTACCTGACTGTGAAGGAACGCCGCAAGGCAGCTGTTTATGAATCTATGGTCCTGTCTGGTAAGAAAGAAATATGTAGACAAGCATTCTGGCTTGTGATACCCTTTAGAAAGTTAAAAATTGCCGGAGTAAGACAACCTTTTCGATAAAAATTTGCCTGTTGCCGCAAAGTTATAAAGCGATTAAGCAAACGCAGCAAAGATGACTCACCTTATTTTCAAGAACTTCACCGCTTTTGCCGAAAACCATTGTCTGATCTGATTATTGATTGAGGAAATAGTAATGGCAGACGAACCCAAGAAAGTAGTTTGCATCGAAGACGAACTAGAAATGATTGAGCTGGTAAAGCTTATTTTGGGCCGAAACAAGTTTGATGTTACCGGTGCTGTGGGCGGCCATGAAGGGCTCACCAAAATTAGCGAAATTCAACCAGACCTCGTTCTGCTTGATCTCATGATGCCCGAAATGGACGGCTGGGAAGTGTACCAAAAAATGAAGGCGTCTGAGGAAATGCGCGACATCCCCGTCATTGTGGTTACCGCCAAGGCGCAAAGCATCGACCGCGTACTGGGGCTGCACATCGCTCGGGTGGATGATTACATCACTAAGCCGTTTGGCCCCCAGGAGCTGCTAGACAGCGTAGAACGGGTCATCAACAGCAAGGCGCAGACCAAACAAGAAGTCAACTCCTAAACCGATCTTTGTTTCTTTGGAAAGCCCACCTGCGCGGCAGGTGGGCTTTTTTTGTATATTCATCAATTTGTCCTGACTCTATATCGATCTACGGGGATATTTGTTATACTCCTCCTCGCGCCTGCCTGGCTGGGCCGTAGCCAAAGCGTACGTTGCTTTTGTATTAATGTCATGGACAACAAAAGATGAGGCCAATTTGCAGATAAGATTTTGGGGGGTACGTGGTACGATACCGACGCCCGGACCCGAAACGATTCGAGTCGGAGGCAACACATCTTGTGTTGAGCTGCGCACGTCTGACCAACAACTCATTATTCTTGATGCCGGCTCGGGTATTCGCCGCCTGGGTAAAGAGTTGGTGAAAAACAGCAGCGATCGGATTATTGGCAGCATACTCATCAGCCATACCCATTGGGACCACATTCAAGGCTTTCCGTTTTTTGCGCCGATTTTCGGCCGTAACAACCGGTTTGTGCTGGTTGGTAAGCGCCGCGTTGGCAAGCAGTTGGAAGAAACCATGGCGGGCCAGTTCATCGAGCCTTATCTGCCCTTTGCCTATAAATCACTCCCGGCGGATCTCATCGTAAAAGAAGTGCAGGATGGCGAAACGATCATCATTGGCGATGCGACGCGGGTGACCGTAGCCGACCTCAATCACCCAGGCGGCTGCCTGGGTTTTCGGATTGAGAACAACGGCCAGGTGTTTGTGTATTGCAGCGACGTAACTCACAATGACAATGGTTTTGACCCCAACCTGCTGCGCCTGGCTGAAGGGGCGGACCTGCTGGTGCACGACTCTCACTTTGCCACCATTGAAGAGCGGAAAAAGTTTAACGAATATGGCCACAGCGCGTGGCAAGAGGCGGTGCAGGCGGCCATTGAGGCTCGTGTAAAGTGCCTGGCACTGTTTCACTACTCGCCCGATCTTACCGATGATCAGCTGGATGATATTTTGCGGCAAGCTCGGTCGATATTCCCCCAAACAATCCTGGCTCGTGAAGGCTTAACGATTTCACTTCCTTTAGCTGAATTGCCAGATTAGCTCTTTTTAATTGCCTTATGGCTTTGCCGGAAAAATAGAATAGTTTACAATAAACCCCAAGCAAAAAGGGCATCCAGTAGCATCGTTTTTATTCTTTGATTGGCAGAACAGGGACTTATTTTGGCGAGACAATTCACCCCAGTACCCGGAGACGGCATTCATCAATCGGTTCTCATTGTCGATGACGAACCTATGGCACGCACGCTGCTGCGCCTCATGTTGGTTCGGGCAGGCTTCCACGTGGCGGAAGCGGAAGATGGCTATGATGCGTTAGATAAGGTTCGCAAAAATCAGCCAGATGTCGTGTTATTGGATGTGATGATGCCGGGCATGGATGGGTTTACAGTGTGTGAAAAGCTGCGCAGCGAACCGGCTACGGCCGAATTGCCCATCATCATGCTCAGCGCCAAAACCGACCTGGACAGCATCAACAAAGGTCTGCGCGCCGGCGCAACGGTATACCTGACCAAACCCATTTCCCCTGAAGAGCTCACCCAACACGTAAAAGACGCCCTGGTCCAGTTTGACGAGGATGTTTAAGATCAATCCTGGCGTCTGGCGAATTTCATTTTAACCCCTGGTGAGGTAAAGCGATTGGGCAAATCGCTCTACACTGGTAATCGCAAAAAACGCCAGTGCCCAGATCAATATTCTGAAATTAATACCACATGTCCCCGCAGGCTTTCTGTCATTTTGGTAATGGAAATGTACTCATCCACCACATGTGCCTGGCTTTCTTCGCTGGGGCCGTAGCCAATGATGGTGAGGTTGTAGGGGACAAAATGACGGCCGTCCGTCGCAAACTGGTAACGGCTCAACTCAGCCTCACGCCCCATGCCCTGACCAATGAGCGCCTTACTCCGCTGTAACTTTGGCTCAGTAGGTGGTGTGTAATAACCATAGATTAGTTCATCACTATCGGGAAAGAGTTTCGGCGGGGTACACATGGCATCTTCCAACAAGATGGGCAGGTCAGCAGCTATTTGCTGCACAAAGTCACGCAGACTATTGAGGCTCTCGCTGGCGGTACGAAAATCGAGACAAACCCTCGCCCAGGCTGGGGTGACGTTGGTGCTGGTCGTATCCACTTCAATGATGGTCGGCGAAACAGTGGTTGGCCCCAACAGTTCATGGGCAGAAAGCCTTTCTTTAGCTGTGCTTAACGCCTGAATGAACCTGGCCAGGGCATAGTTCGGATTGACAGCTTTTTCGGGCACACTGGCATGGGCAGAACGGCCGTTAAACTGCACCCACATTTGCGCAATCCCACGATGACCCAAAGCAATCTTGTTATCAGATGGCTCACCCAACACCACCAGATCAACGGGATAATCCAGGTTTTCCACCCAATGTTTAGCCCCAGCTCCGCCAATCTCCTCCTGCACGACGCCGCTAAAAACGATGTCCCGCCGGGGCCGCACTCCCGCGCGCAGCAGCGCCGCCATGCTGTACACCTGCACCGCCAGCGGCCCCTTGATGTCACACGCGCCGCGCCCCACGATGCGGTCGCCCACAACCGTGCCGCTGTACGGCGGCACCGACCACAGGCTCGGTTCGCCCGGATCGACATGGTCCAGGTGGGTATTCAAAACCAGTGCCCCCAGGGAGGGATCGGTGCCGCGGATACGGCCGTTCACATTCCCAATCTCATCAATCCACACCTGGTCAAAGTTCAGTTTCTGCAGCTCTGCCGCCACCAGTTCTGCCAGCTGCGCCTCCTCAAACGGCATACTAGGCGTTTGAATCAGCCGCTGCGTAAAATCAATGCAATCTTCCAAGAGGGTATCCCAATCGAGGGTCATAATAAATTCCTTAGGTGGCTAGTGGCTGGCGGTTAGCGGCTGGTAAACAAACGAGCCACTAACCACCAGCCACTAGCTTAAATTTAACAAATATACCGAAAACGCCACCACTTCCCGCATAAAAGAAAAGGTGCGGGTGACGCCGTTGATCCAGCGAATGGAGCGCGTGGGCGAGCTGTACGCTTCCATGTTCAGATCATCGGCCACGGCCAGCGCCCGCCGCATGTGGTTGGGCGTGCTGACGATGAGGAATGTCTCCAGCCCGTTTTGCTGCGCCACGATCTGGGCGTTGCGCAAATTTTCATAGGTGGAAGTGGAGGTTGCTTCGACCAAAATGTCAGCCGGGTCTACACCCTGGCTGATGGCGTAGTTGCGCCCCACTTCACCTTCGGCCAGCTCGTCGCGGTTGCCTACACCCCCGGTGAAGATGAGCTTTTCCACCACGCCGGTATGGTAAAGCTGCACAGCATGATTGATCCGCTCGCGAAAAACGGGCGACGGCCGTTCCCCCCACACCGCCGCCCCCAGCACAATGGCCGCATCCGCCGGTCGCGTCTCATCCCGCAGCGAAAACAGGAAAACGGTGGTGGCTGCATACCAGCCCAACAAAATCACCAGGGCAATAATGCCCGTAACCAGACGCGCCAGAAGGCGAACGGCCGTTTGCCAAACCCTAACCAAGTTCCCCTCCATCATCGGCTATATGCTGCAAAATTTCAGCACACGTTTCCTCTGGTGTCTTGTCGTTGGTATAGATGGTTATTTTCGCCAGGAGCGAATTAGAAGGATGCTTGACAAAATGCTCATTCGCGCTGAGTGTTCC
>CAUJGI010000497.1 GCA_963169155.1 Chloroflexota bacterium | reverse complement strand
AACAAATAAAAAGAGGCCGATGATTCAACCATCACCGGCCTGAGACATACATTTCCCCGGAAACTCCAAGTTTCCGAGGAAATAAAGAACATACGATTAGTCCGTGCTGGGGCTGGGCAAAATGGACGGCCCGAATTCGGGGTAGTTCACGGTTCCGTGCTCAGACAGGTCCAGACCTTCAATTTCTTCCGCTTCGGTGACACGCAGGACACCGGCCAGCTTCATGAGGTAGAAAATGACCATCATGGTGCCAAACGACCAGCTGGCGTAAACGGCCGAACCGAGCAGCTGCACGCCCAACGACGCCGAATCGCTGAACAGCGCCGTGGCAATACCACCCCACAGACCGCACAGCCCGTGCACCGGCCAGGCCCCAACGGGATCGTCAATTTTGATTTTTTCCAGCAGAACCATGCCGCCGACAACCAACACCCCGGCAATGGAGCCAATCGCCAGCGCCGAGACGTTGGAAACAACATCTGCATTGGCGGTGATGCCCACCAACCCGGCCAAAATACCATTCAGAGCGATTCCCAGGTCGGGCTTGCCTTTGTTCAGGAAGGTTGACGCGATGGTGGCCAAAATGCCGCCCGCACAACCAGCCAGGAAGGTGTTGACGGCCACAGTTGCTACGGCAATGGTGTTGGCCGTGCCGGTCATTGCCAGGACGGAACCGGGGTTAAAACCAAACCAGCCAATGATCAAAATGAACACCCCCAGGGTGGCGGCGGTGATGTCGTGGCCGGGCATGGTGTTGGCCGTACCGTCTTTGTTAAAACGGCCGATTCGCGGGCCAAGCATAATTGCACCGGCCAGACCGGCAAAACCACCCACCGTGTGCACAATCAAAGAGCCAGCAAAGTCGTGGAAGCCCAGCTCAGACAGCCAACCGCCGCCCCACTGCCAAAAACCGGCGATGGGGTAAATGAGCGCTGTGATCACCGCGCTGTAAATCAGGTAAGCCCGGAACTGAATCCGTCCGGCCACCGCGCCAGAGACGATGGTCGCGGCCGTGGCCGCAAAAGCGACCTGAAACAGGAAGTCGGTCTGGAAGTGGGGCAGGTAGCCCAGGTCGATGGCGTCCTGCGCGGGAATGCCCATCCCGGCAAAGCCAATGATGCCATTGGCAGCACCGCTGTACATGATGCCATAACCCACCAGGAAGTAGAGCACGGCCCCCACGCACATGTCCATCACATTTTTAAACAGGATGTTGATGGTGTTTTTGCTGCTGTTGAAACCGGCTTCCACCAGGGCAAAGCCCGCCTGCATAAACAAAACCAGCACGGCCGACACAAACATCGTCAGGTTGTCGATGGCAAAGGCCAGTTCGTCCATGGGGGTGATTTCCTGGGCCAGTACCTTGTTGACCAGGGCAAAGCTCAGGGCCAAAGCCAGTGCCGAGAAGCCTATCCGGCTAAATCGCGTGTGAATCTTGTAGTTCATGCTTCCTCTCCTTTCTCTTTCTGCCTCTAAAAATGATGAAGATGAAACGGCCGTACCCGCTATCGCCAGGTAAACAAAAAACGCCCCCTGGGTAGTCAAGCAAAATTTGCTTCCCCAAGAGGCGTCACGGCCAAAATTATTTGATTGCGCTCAACTCTACTGTGCAACGCCCGACGCGTCAATCCGCTGTTTCCCGGAAAATTGACCGAAAGATTTTTTGCGCGGGTTGTTGATACTGTACAAAGTCAGGTGCAGAAGTTTACATAAGGGAAGGTGCGACGCGAATTTTATTGACATAATGCCCGCATCTGCGTGAAGATTCACAATTCGCCTAATCATTTCACCGCCAATCTTGTACAAACCTACCGATCACAACAAATGCCCTGTTTTTGTATACTTTTGCTACCCACAAATTGTATTGAAACGTCGTCAGGCCAAGACGAAGGTAGGGAAGACCTTCAGGCAGCGATACCACCCATTGTCTGAACCAATTTCAGTTGTCATTTGCGGACAACAAAGTACCCACACAGCTTTGTGTTGGGTGTTTGGCGTCTTTACCGGCGAGCAGTTACCCGGCAAAGATTGGCCCTTTTACAAATGAACAGCAACACGCGCCGATGAGGAGAGGAAATGATGAAGAAGGTTCAGGCAACAGGGGAAACAGGCAAGGTTGAACTCGCGGAGGCTGACCAGTGTCAGCGCACTGGATTCCCGCCCAAGCAAGGTTTGTACGATCCGCAGTTTGAACGCGACGCCTGCGGCATGGGGTTTGTGGTCGATGTGCAGGGACGGCCGTCTCACAGCATTATCCAGCAAGCCATCACCGTATTAGAACGACTCACTCATCGCGGTGCCAAAGGCGCTGAAGCCACCACCGGCGACGGCGCGGGTATCATGCTCCAGATTCCCCACCAATTTTTCCAACAACAAACAGAACAACTTGGCTTTTCCCTGCCCGAGCCGGGTGAGTACGGCGTGGGCATGCTCTTTTTGCCCCACGACCCCAGCCTGCGCCAGCGCTGTGAGCAGGCGATGGCGCGCCTGATCGCCGAAGAGGGACAGCAGCTGCTGGGCTGGCGCACGGTGCCAACCTGTAACCGGGATTTGGGGGCAACGGCCGTTGCCGGGGAGCCATTCATCCGCCAACTATTTATCCAAAAGCAATATTTAACCCAAACCGATGCCCTGGCCTGGGAGCGCAAGCTGTTCATCATTCGTCGCCGGGCTGAAAAAGAAATCGCCCCGCTGGTTGGCAGCGACACCTTCTACATCCCCAGCCTGTCCGGGCGCACCATCGTCTACAAAGGCATGCTCCTCTCTGAGCAGCTGCGCGATTATTACCCCGACCTCAGCGACCCGGCAATGGAAACCGCCCTGGCGCTGGTCCATTCCCGCTTTAGCACCAACACCTTCCCCAACTGGAAACGCGCCCACCCGTACCGCACCGTCATTCACAACGGCGAAATCAACACCATTCGCGGCAACGTGAACTGGTTTAAGGCGCGTGAAGCGCTTTTTGCCAGCCACCTGTTCGACGATGAGCTGGACAAAGTGCTGCCGATCATTGATGAAGACGGCAGCGACACCGGCCGGCTGGACAACGCCCTGGAGTTCCTGGTGCTGTCTGGCCGTTCCCTGCCGCACGCCGTCATGATGATGATCCCCGAGCCGTGGGACAAACATGCCCACATGTCGCCGGAGAAGCGCGCTTTTTACGATTACCACAGCCACCTGATGGAGCCGTGGGACGGCCCCGCCGCGATTGGCTTTAGCGATGGCACGGTGGTGGGCGCCGTGCTGGACCGGAACGGGTTACGGCCGTCGCGCTACATCGTTACCAAGGATGGCCAGGTGATTATGGCGTCTGAAGTGGGTGTGCTGGAAATTGACCCGGCCAACGTGCTGCACAAGGGGCGGCTGGAGCCAGGCCGGATGCTGCTGGTGGATACCAGCCTGGGCCGCATCGTCGGCGACGAAGAGCTGAAGAAGCAGATTGCGGGGGAACGGCCGTATCAGCAGTGGCTCAACGAAAACCGTCTGCGGCTGGCCGAGCTGCCCTCCGTGGCCAACCTGGAGCAGTCCGAAACCGAGGTGCACCTGCACACCGAAGATGCCGTCTTGCAGCACCAAAAAGCGTTTGGCTACACCTTCGAAGATTTGCGCATGATCATTGCCCCGATGGCCCGCGACGGCA
>CAUJGI010000496.1 GCA_963169155.1 Chloroflexota bacterium | reverse complement strand
CTGCTTCAAATTGATGCCCAGCGCGTGGAAAAAGCGCATCGCATCGGGGCTAAGGGCCGATCCGGCGGTGTAGGCCGAGCGAATGCGCGCCAGGCCCAGCTTATCGCGCAGCGGCCCAAACACCGTCAGGTTACCCAGCTTATAAGCCAGGTTTAGCCCCAGCCCCACCGGCTCATTGCGCAGCCGCTTGTCGGCCACCTGGTAACCAACGGGCAAAAACGTCTGGTACAGCTTGCGATTCAGCCAGCTCGACTCGTTGATGCTCACCTGCACCATGCCGACAATGTTTTCCCACAGCCGGGAGTTGTACAGCAGCCCTTGCGGCGCAATTTCGCGGATGTTTTCGCGCACCGTTTCCGGCTCTTCAGGAAAGTTCATGATGATGCCTGCGTAAACGTGCGGTGCAATGCCCAGGGCGTGCTCGCCAATCCAGCCCAGCGGCAAGATGCTCACATGGTTGTCGGTGTCATAGCGGGGATCGATCTCGTTAAAGAGGCGGGTGCTGTTGATGAGGTTATTGTGGCTGAGCATGGCAGCTTTGGGCAGGCCGGTGGTGCCAGAGGTGTAGCAGAGAACGGCCGTATCCTCCCCCTGCCCCAGCCAAACCTCCGTTTCAAACCGATCCAGCTCCTTTTCCGCCACAGCCCGCCCCAAGGCCTGCACCTCTTCAAACGAGATCAGCCAGGGATCGTCATAATTCCACAACCCTTTATCTTCCCAGTAAATCACCTTTTTGATGCCAGGAACCTCGGCCCGAATCTCCAGCATCTTGTCGCACTGCTCCTGGTCCTTGGCCATGGCAAAGGTAGAATCGCTGTGCGCCGCAATGTACGCCAGCTCTTTGGCGATGGCATCGGTGTACACACCCACCTGCGTAGCGCCCACCGCCAGCAAGCCCAAATACCCCCACAAATATTGCCGGTCATTGTCACCGATGGTGCACACCTTGTCGCCGCGCTGCACGCCCAACGCCAGCAGCCCCAGGGTAAACAGCTTCACGTTCTCGTACGACTCCTGCCAGGAAAACTCGCGCCAGATGCCAAACTCTTTCTGGCGCAGCGCCACCTTGCCCGCGCCGTAAACCTGCACCTGCTTCAAAAAGTATTGAGGGAGTGTTTGTGGATTGATCATAGCTGTGGTTGTTCAGGTCTAGACCTGTCAGGTTTACAAATCCCCAGGCTCTGCCTAACTGATTTGGAAAACCTGACAGGTCTCCTATGCTTTGCCTAAATAGGCGTCAATGACCCGCGCGTCCTGCTTAATGTCATCCGGTACGCCGTCGGCGATTTTGACGCCAAAGTCCAGCACCACCACGCGGTCAGAGATGTCCATCACCAACCCCATGTCGTGCTCGATCAGCACAATCGTCACGCCGCGCCGCTCGTGGATATCCAGAATGAAGCGGGCCATGTCTTCTTTTTCTTCGACGTTCATACCCGCCCTTGGCTCATCCAGCAGCAGCAGCCTGGGCTCCATGGCCAGCGCACGCCCCAGTTCCACACGTTTACGCAACCCATAGGAAAGTGCGCCAACGGTGGCTTTACGGATGTGGGCGATTTCTAAAAAATCAATGATTTCTTCAACAACTTCGCGGTGTGCTACTTCTTCACGCTGGGCGCTGCCCCAGTACACCATGCTGGCCAGGCTGTTCTGCTTCATGTGGATGTGGCGCGCGGCCATCATGTTGTCCAGCGTGCTGAGGCCGGTGTACAAGGCAATGTTTTGAAAGGTCCGGGCAATGCCCAGGGAGGCAATTTGATGGGTGGGGGTTTTGGTGAGGTCTGCGGTTCTGAAGAGGATTTCGCCCTTCTGCGGCCGATAAAACCCGCTAATGCAGTTGAGCATGGAGGTTTTGCCTGCGCCATTGGGGCCAATAATGGCCCGAATCTCGCCTTCTTTTACCGAAAATCCAACGTCTGAAAGAGCAGCGTTGCCCCCAAAGCTTAAAGATACATTTTTAACATCAAGCAAGACGGCGTTGGAACTCATGCAACCTCTAATTTGTGAAAGGCAAGATGAAGACCTTCTTCAGGGTTTCATGTAATTGGCAGGAAGCTTTCCAAAAAAATGAGGGTACTGTCTGCCACTTACCTGAGTAAACCACCACATGTAGACTTCTTTCAAAGATTTTGTGCGGTTTACTCAATTGTCCAGCAATTTATTGGTTTTGTACTGTTTGCACAAAGGGTGTTCTTCTCTTCTGCACAAAAGTTACCATAAGCCAGGAATGCTGGCAAGAGGTTGGTTGCGGCTGCACCATAAAATTTTCGTAACAAAACCGACCAAACGCGGCAAAACACACATCTGGGCATATTTTGCCTGCGTTGGCAGCAGCTTAGAGACAGGCTGGGGCGTCAGGTCGGGCGCACCTGGTCGGTGAGGAGCATCTGCGGCAGTTCGGTGGGATCGTAGTTGGGATCACGCCAGCGGGTGAGCTTGATGACGTGGCGGGCCACCCACCATCCGGCGCGGAACAGGCGGGGGTATTTCAGGATGTAGGCAAAGCGGGCCAGGCGCGTCCGAATATCTAGCTGCACAAAGAGGGAGTGCTTTTGCAGCCGCGTTTTGTAGGTGCTGAAGCAAAAATCTTGCCGGGCAAAGGCATCTTCCAGAGCAGCGGCGGCCACTTCGCCGTAACCCAGGGCAAAGGAGATTCCTTCGCCCATCAGCGGATCCACCCCAGCGGCGTCACCGACCAAAATGACGCGCGGTTGGGCGAAACGGCCGTCTTTCCCCCACCAGCGAATTGGATGCCCCTTCAACTTGTAGTCGCCCAGGTTTCGGCCACGGGCGGCCATCGCTTCGCCCAGGGTCTGCTTGAGATCGGCTTTGGGACGTTCTGGCCGGGCGCGGCTGTCGAAGACACCGCGGTTCATAAACGGCTGGCCGTTGACGTAGCTAGGAAAGTCCCAGTAGTAGCCTTGCAGCTGATGCCCGGTCATGGGGGTAAAGTCGAACACAGCCACGCCATCGCGAAATTCTGGCTGGGCATGAGCATTTTCCGGGGTGAGCACTTCGATGAGGCGGGCCACGCGGGAATCATCGTCCCACTTCAGGCGGCTGCGCACGAAGCTGCGCGAGCCGTCGGCGGCCACCACCGTTTTGGCATGAAAGATGGCTTTCTCCGTGGTGACGGCCACGTAATCGTCATGTGACACCGCATCGGTAACCGCTTCGCCTTGACGAATTGTTACGCCGAGGGATTCGGCCGTTTTCACCAGCCAATGGTCAAACTCATCGCGCCGCACAATGCGGAAAA
Organism: Chloroflexota bacterium; assembly: GCA_963169155.1. GTDB lineage: Bacteria > Chloroflexota > Anaerolineae > Promineifilales > Promineifilaceae > Leptofilum. The sequence goes on along the minus strand of CAUJGI010000496.1, from coordinate 165 downwards.
CAGGATTGCCAAAAAAGGAGTAGCTTTGATCTTCGTAGATGAGGCGCACTTCGCGCACCTCGAAGTTTTTAGGCTCGAAGGGCAGTCCCAGCCGCGCCAAAATGTTTTGGCCAATGTGGGTAACGCCGCCACCACACAGCTTTTCACGCGGGTGCACAGCTTTGT
>CAUJGI010000495.1 GCA_963169155.1 Chloroflexota bacterium | reverse complement strand
CTGCCGCTGCCGAAACTGAACTGGCTCAGCTGCGCGCCGACGGCGTGACGGTGCTCACCGCCCAGGCTGATGTCGCCGTGGCTGCCGACGTCCAGCGTGTGCTGAACCAGATCGCTGCTGAGCTGCCGCCGCTGCGTGGGATCATTCATGCGGCAGGGGTGTAGGCCGACGGCCGTTTAACCAACCAATCGTGGGCGCAGTTTGCCACGGTGATGGCTCCCAAAATCTTGGGCACGCAGCACCTCGATCGGTTCACGCGTGGGCTGCCGCTGGACTTTTTTGTTTGCTTCTCGGCCGGAGCGGCGCTGCTTGGCTCGGCGGGGCAGGTGAATTACAGTGCGGCCAACGCCTTCATGGATGGTTTGATGCAGGCGCGTCGGGCGGCCGGTTTGCCCGGTCTCAGCATCAACTGGGGTGCCTGGGCCGAAGTGGGCATGGCCGCTGGCGTAGATGACCGGACCAAAGCACAGTGGCAGGCGTCGGGCATTGAGTTAATTTCCCCGACGGAGGGCGTGGCGCTGCTGTTCCAACTGCTGCCGCAGGCCGCAGCGCAGGTGGGTGTGCTGCCGCTGAATTGGGCGAAGCTGGGTCAGAGTGGTGGTGGGGTGGTGGAACGGCCGTTCCTCCGTGACCTGCTCACCACCCGCGAAGCAGCGCCCGCCGTCGCCAAAGATGCCATCTTGCCCGAGCTGGCCGATGCCCCGGCGGGCGATCGGCTGGGGCTGCTGCAAACCTACGTGCAGGCTCAGGTGATGCGGGTGCTGGGCCTCGGTGCGGCGCAAGCACCGGACGTGCGGCAGGGTTTAACCGACATCGGCATGGATTCGCTGATGGCCGTAGAGCTGAGCAACCGGCTGCAAGCCGGCCTTCAGCAGCCGCTGCCGACAACGCTGGCCTTTGAATACCCTACCATCGTGGCCCTGACACACTTCCTGGCCGAGGAAGTTTTGCACTTGGGTACGGCGGAGGTGGAGGCAACGGCCGTAGCGCCCACTTCCAGGGACGAATCGCCAGAGCTTTTGGCCGGGCTGGATGATCTGACAGAAAGCGAGCTGACTGATTCTCTGCTCAAGGAGCTTGAAGAGGCTGGTTACTGATCCGCCGCAATCTGGCCTCACTGTAGCCGGTTTCCACCGCGCCACCTCTGGCCAAATGTCAGGTTGTGCCCTTAATTGCCTCTGCACAGATATTTTCTTGTGATGTTTGGGATACCTGAACAGAGGCAACCTAACTTAATCAAAAGCTTACTGGCGTAAGCCGCATCGTAATATCAAATCGCTAAGGTTAGGAAGCCAAGTCAAACCTGGGCAAGTAATTCAACTGGCTGGTAAAATGGCGGCTTTGCCAGCGTTAAGAAAAAACCCAGGCCTGTTGTTCCAGCTGAACCATTTTTACATTTGCACATTACCCACCGACTCAAACTTCAGCTTCACCTGCATCCAGATGACACGAAAGTAAAATGATCTATTGTTTGGGGACAATACCGCCTGAACAATCCGCCACACATGAAAAATTGGGATGGGAGTACAACGTATGAGTGCCTCCCCTGAGAACAGTCAGGATACAACAGCTTTAAAAAGGGCTTTGTTTGCCCTGAAAGATATGCGTGCTCGCCTGGCCGCTCTGGAAAGCAAACAAGTTGAGCCGCTGGCCATCATCGGGATGAGCTGCCGTTTCCCCGGTGAGGCGAACACTCCGGAAGCTTTTTGGGAACTGCTGCAAAACGGCCGTGATGCCATCACCGATCTCCCCCCGGACCGCTGGGACGTAGATGCTTTCTACGACGTCAACCCAGACGCCCCCGGCAAGATGATCGCCCGTCAGGGCGGGTTTATTGGCCCCGTCGATCAATTTGACCCGCAGCTGTTTGGCATCTCGCCGCGTGAGGCGGTGAGCCTGGACCCCCAGCAGCGCCTCCTGCTGGAAGCCAGCTGGGAAGCGCTGGAGCGCGCCGGTTTGTCGCCAGACAGGCTGGCCAACACCCAGACCGGCGTCTACGTCGGTATCAGCACCAGTGACTACTCCCAAATTACGGCCGCTTCCGGCGACCTCACCCGCATCGATCCCTACGTGGGCACCGGCGGCGCGTTTAGCGTGGCGGCCGGACGGCTGTCCTATTATTTGGGTCTGCAAGGCCCGAATTTGGCGGTGGACACGGCCTGCTCTTCGGCGCTGGTGGCGGTGCATCTGGCCTGCCAGGCGCTGCGGACCGGGCAGGCCGACCTGGCGCTGGTGGGCGGGGTGAACCTCATCCTGACGCCCAAAGCGTCGGTTTACATGTCCAAAGCCCAGGCCCTGTCGCCCGACGGCCGTTGCAAAACCTTCGCCGACAGTGCCAACGGTTATGGCCGTGGTGAAGGGTGCGGTGTGGTTGTCCTTAAGCGGCTCAGCGAGGCCCAGGCCGATCACAACAACATCCTGGCCGTCATTCGCGGCACGGCCATCAACCACGATGGCTCCAGCAGCGGCCTGACTGTGCCCAACGGCCAGTCGCAGCAAAAAGTAATTCGCGCTGCCCTGGACAATGCGGGCGGATTGGCTCCTGAATCGATCAACTATTTGGAAGCACACGGCACCGGAACACCGCTGGGTGATCCGATTGAAGTGCGGGCGGCGACGGCCGTTCTCGGCCAGAACCGCGCCCCAGAAAACCCGCTCTATCTGGGTTCGGTCAAAACCAACATTGGCCACCTGGAAGCGGCCGCCGGTATCGCCGGGTTGATCAAGCTGGTGCTGGCCCTGCAGCACAACGAGCTGCCGCCCCACCTCCATTTCCATACCCCCAGTCCACACATCGATTGGGCCAATATCCCGGTGAAAGTGGTTACCCAGCGCCAGCCCTGGCAAGGGGCGGAGCGGCTGGCTGGGCTTAGCTCCTTCGGTTTTAGCGGCACCAACGCTCACGTCATCGTTGGCCCCGCGCCGCAAACGGAAACGACCACAGCGGCCAATCCCCAACCAATGCACCTGGTCACCCTATCGGCCCAAACCGAAGCCGCGTTGGCGGCGCAAAAAGAAAAGCTATTGGCCTACCTGGCGCAAAACCCGGACGTTGACCTGGCCCGACTGGCACACACGCTAAACAACGGCCGTGTTCACTTCCCCCACCGTCTGGCCATCCCCGCAGCCACCATGGCTGATCTGGCGGCTGTTTTGCCCACGGCCCACGGGCACAACAGCGGTAGCACCACGCCTAAAATTGCCTTCCTCTTCACCGGGCAGGGGGCGCAGCTTAACGGCATGGGTCACCAGCTGTACCAGAGCCAGCCCACCTTCCGCACCGCCCTGGACCGCTGTGACGCGCTGCTGCGGCCGTTCCTTCAACTTCCTCTGCTGGAGGTGATGTTTGCTGCCCCGGACAGCGCCACGGCTGTTTTGCTGCACCAAACTGCCT
>CAUJGI010000494.1 GCA_963169155.1 Chloroflexota bacterium | reverse complement strand
CAAAGACAAAAATCACCCGATTTTGCGCTTTAAGATTCGGCTGCGGCAGTCGCAGCGGCAGATGCTGACACATCCCGTCTTCCGGCGCGGCAAGCGCATCAGCGTACGCGGGCGGGTAAAGTCCACCGATGAGACGATCCTGGCGCAAAGCATTGAGTCCATCACCGGTACGCCGTTTGATTTCGACAGCGATGCCTTTGAATTTGCGTCGGGCCGATTTTTGTCGCCCATTACCAACGTGCGCTGTTTGCTGTGGGAAATCGGCCGTGAGGACATGATTGGGCCCATCCCGCAGGTGTCACCGGTGGTGCACGGCGATTTAAACACCAGCAACATCCTGGTGGAGGTCAGCGATGAGATGCCGGTCTGGTTTATCGACTTTTCCGATGCCCGGCCGGGGCATGTCTATTTTGACCTGGCCAAGTTGGAAGTGGAGTTCCGTACTCATATTTTGTATCGTCTCTACAAAGAAATGGTGGACGAGGGTCTGTGGGATGAAACCACGGCCACGCAGTTTGCCCTGCTGGTAGAAAATGTGCTGCTGCAAACGGCCGAACACTCCTTTGAAGATTTCCTGGCCAGCCTGCGCGACTTCCAGCCGGAATGGTACGACAATCTGTACACGCACTTCCCGATGTATTCGGAAAACCTGCTCTACTTCCTCTTTTCACTGCGCCAAATCGCCGAAACGTACAGTCCGGAGCGGTTTAAGTATCATTTCCCGGTGGCGGTTTTCTTCCACAGCGTGGCAGCGCTGAAGTTCAAAGGGCTCGACAGTGCGCCGTGGGCCAAACGCCTGGCGCTGATTTCGGCGCTGGTTTCCGGTAAGCAGGCAATTGAGGGTGGGGAACGGCCGTCGGAACTCACCGAAGTCCTCAGTAATTTACGCCAGCGCAGTTCTTTTGCCGCCATCACCGTAGGCAGCGGCGAAGACCGTAAATACCTGCTGCAGTGGAACAGTAACTGGGGCATGTTCAACCTGGTCGGCGGTAAGGTGGACAACCAGAAAGGCGACCGCGACTCCTTTGCCCGGGCCATCCAGCGCGAGCTGCAGGAAGAGCTGGGCATTCGCAGCCCCAAAGATTACCGCATTGTGCACGAGTTTAAGCCGGTGCAACGGCGGCAGTTCTCGCGCCGTGAATATGTCTTTAAGGATTACGAATTCCGCATTTTCCAGATTGAACTGCTGCCGCGCCATCCGCTGAGCCGGGAAGAGTTTGACTGGTACGCCCAGCGTTTTTCCAAGGACCGCGAAAACATCCTGGTGTCCCGCGCCGAGATTGAGCGCCTGCGCACCATCGACAACCGGCCCATTTCCGAGACGACCCGCATGATTTTGCAGGAGTTGGGTGAAATCACTTCCACGGAAGGGTCGGACCTGATGGTGTCGCTGGACTTTGAGCTGGAAACCGAGGATGTGGTGGTCAGCCGTGGGCGGGCCAACGTGGTTGCCCGGCTGATCAACCCGCTGTTTGGCAGCCTGATGGAGAACGTGACGCTGGAAGTGCTGCCTTCGACAGGGTATGAAACGGAGCGGGAATCGGCCGTTTTGTCCGTAGGCACCCTGGATGCCGGGCAAGAATTCCCGGTGTCTATCTGGCTGCAGCCGCGTGAGAAGCAAACCAGCCTCACCCTGCGTGCCACCTACTACGACGTGCGCGGCCACGAATACCGCCAGCTCATCGAAAAGCCGGTGAACTTCCAGGCGCAGGAGCGCTCGCTGTTCCACATCGACAATCCGTACGTGGTGGGCAAGCCGTTGACCCCGGCGTCTGAAGAGCTGTATAAGGGTCGCGAAGATGTGTTTATGTGGATCGAGGAAAATCTGTTGGGCAAAACCCAGCCGCACACCCTCATCCTGTACGGGCAGCGGCGCATGGGCAAGACGTCGACGCTGTACCAACTGGTAGGTGGCAAGCGGGGCAAAACGATCCGTGAATATCCTGGTTACCCCATCTACCCGGTGTACATCGACCTGCAGCGGCTGGCCGGGTGTGAAATGCCCGAGTTTTTTGCCCGCTTGGCCCAGCATATCATTCGCAACCTGCACAAGCGCGGTATTACTATTACCCCGCGCGAAAATTGGTCGTCCAACGGCACGCTGTTCAGCGAGTTTGACCAGTTTTTGGATGAGGTTGAGGACATACTGCCGCAGAATGGGCTGCTGGTGCTGATTATTGATGAGTTGGAGCAGCTGCAAGAGAGTGTGGCGCGGGGCCGCTTGTCGTCGGACATCTTCCCCTATTTGCGCTCGCTCATGCAGCACCGGACGCGGGTAACCTTTATTCTGGCGGGCACCAACCAGCTGGTCGAAGATTATTGGAGCATCATTTTCCATGTCGGCATTAGCCGGGAAATTGATTCATTAAGTCGTGAAGAGACGGAGACATTGATTCGTGAGCCAGTGGCGCCAATGATTCAGTACGATGATTTGGCGGTCGATCGCATCTGGCTGACCACACGTGGACACCCCTATTTTAGCCAGCTGATCTGCCACCGCCTGGTGAGTTCAACCAACCTGGAAGGGCGGCGCAGCAAGCTGATTACGATTGGGGACGTGCGTGACACAATCAACCTGGTGATTGAAGAGGATGATAGTCATTTGCAGCATCTTTGGAATGAGAGTACGGCCGTAGAGCGCTTCGTAATGGCATCCCTGGCCGGTACCCATGACATTGGTGAGGAAAGCGTGTCGCGCGCCGAGATTTCATCGCGGCTGCGCGAAACCACCTACTCTGAAGATGCCATCAACATGGCCCTGAAGCAGCTGGAAGTGCGGCGGCTGCTGACGCGGGTGTCGGTTGAGCGGCAAATTCAGCGGCGGCTGGCCCAACCCAACGGCTGGGAACCCACGCTGATCAGCAAAGATTACGCTTATGCCATTTCCTTTGACCTGCTGCGTCGCTGGGTGGCGCGCAAACATCCTTTGGGATCACTCTTATCAACGACTTAAGCGGACATTTCCCGCGCTTTGGGGAACGGACGCTGCCAGCAGAATCGCAAACCGAGAATGTATTGCTAGTTTGGGACGATTCTGGGATTTTGGTGGAGCTGTATTTTTATGTCGTACATTGTTGGGCATCCTATTAAGCATCCGGCCGACTTTTACGGCCGTCACGAACAAGTGACCCGCTTCTACGAAATCATTGGTGGACGGCAGGCGCAATCTGTCAGTATTTTGGGCGTGCGGCGCGCCGGGAAAACGTCATTCTTGCAGTACATTGCCCATCCCAGCACGATGGCCCAATACCTGTCAGACCCCGATGAATATTCGATGATCTACATCGATCTCTCGTCCTGCAAAAGCCCGGCCGACTTTTACTACCGGCTGCTGCAGCGGCTGAAGGTGGCGTTAGGCAAAGGTAAAACCGGCTATTTGTGGAAAGAATCACCGCTGGGGCAGACCAAGCTATATGATATAGAGGCGTACCTGTGCCAGTTTCCCGGGCAGCGCATTGTGCTGCTGCTGGACGAATTTGACCACCTGCGCACCGAAGCGTTTACCCATGACTTCCTGACCGAGCTGCGGGCCATGACGGGCGTGCTGGACTATGACCTGGCCTGCGTCACCGCATCCTACTGGGATTTGTACACCCTGGGCACCCGCCTCGGCCTGCCGCCAACTTCCCCCTTCTACAACATCTTTTACCCGACGCCGATTTACATGTCGGCCCTGGAGCTGACGGAGGCGATGGCGCTGATTGACATCCCGGCGGCCAAAGGCGGCGTGACGTTTAGCGAAGACGATGTGATGGCCATTCAGGAACTGGCAGGATCGATGCCCTTTTTTGTGCAGGCGACGGCCGCTAAGTGGTTCCAGCGCATCCGGGCGGGCGGTTTGCCCGATGCCGAGCTAATCCGGCAGCAGCTGGCTGCCGACCTGGCCCCCTATTTTGACCAGTGGTGGCACAGTTTTACCACCAGCGAACGGGCCGTTTTGCTGACGGTAAGTGGGGAACGGCCGTTAACCGACCTCAATTACCCGTCCCTCGAACTAGACGCCATTGTGCGCCGCCTGCACGGCTATGGCTTGCTGTACCGGGCGGATGCGGCGGTGTGTATTAACGGCCGTATTTTCCAGACCTGGCTGCGGCAGTATGCCCGACAGGAACCAGCTCAGCCTGCTCTGCCAACCCCCTCTGGTGCCGAGCTGGCCCGCATTCGTCACGCCCTGGTTGATTCCTTCGACCTGGATGAGCTGCGCACGCTTTGTTTTGACCTGGGCATGGATTTTGAATCGCTGCCGGGGCAAAGCAAACCGGCCAAGGCCCGTGAAATGGTTAACTACTGGCGCAACCGGCGCGATCTGGAAAAGCTCACCGAAGCCATTCGCGTCGAGCGCGGCGATATCGTCTGAGGTCCAAACAGTCTGCCGCGAATGACGCGAATTTCACGAATTAAGAGTTAACTTCGCGCTAATTTGCGGAATTCGCGGCCAAAAAAAGTTTTCACGTAACCAATCGCCATCTCCCAAAAAATTGCATGTTGCCAGGTAAGCAGGTGTTTACCTGGCATTTTTCTTTGGACTGGATGATCGTTTCTTGATAATGCCTCCGCCCACAACTATAATGCAGGCACGAAAAGACGACTGAGGATGCAAGGAAGGCACTAATGATTCCAATTTATCGCACAGATGGGGAGTGGGTGGCAGTTTATGACCAGGGAAATCTCTTTAATGTAGACGGGGAGTGGATTGGCTTTGCCGTTGGTCGTGACGTTTACGACACGGGCGGCCTCTATCTCGGCTTTTTGAGCGATGACAAGCGGCTGCTGCGCAAACGCACCCGGCCTGTCGACAAGCTGCGGTTAGAGCCGCCACCGCAACCGGAACGGCCGAAACTCCCCGCCAATGTGCCCCTGGCACCGCTGCTGCCTTCGCTGCCCCACCAGATCATAGACATGTTTGAAGAATTCCCCGAGCGGCTCGTTTACGTCTCTGAGACCCGCCCCGACATGGATTAGAAATTTTGCCACAGAGGAAAAAGAGAATTGAGAGAAGAGGAGTTTTCTCTGAGTACTCTGTGAACTCTGTGGCCAAACCTCGGTACAAGCAATATGGATGGAAAACGGCCGTCTGACTCTCAAATCACCCTCACCCAGCTGATGGGTCCCACCGATGCCAACACGTTGGGCAACGTGCATGGCGGCTTCATCATGAAGCTGTGCGATGAAGCGGGCGGCATGGCGGCGACCAAACATGCCCGCCGTCCCGCTGTCACCGTGACGGTAGACTCGATGGGTTTTCATTCGCCAGTGCACATTGGCAACCTGATGACCGTGCGCGCCGAAGTGACCTGGGTCGGGCGCACTTCCATGGAAACCCGGGTGGTGGTAACCGCCGAAAACGTTATCAGCGGGGCGGTGACGCATACCAACACCGCTTATTTTGTCTACGTGGCATTAGACGAAAACGGCCGTCCCGTACCCGTCCCCCCGTTAATTCTGGAAACCGAAGAAGAAAAAGCCCGTTTTGAACGAGCCGCCCAGCGTCAGGCCCGCCGCCTGCAGCAGCGCCATCAGGAAACGTTATGATCGAACGCCACTCCAAGCTGCTAGACATTTTGCGCCAGGCATCGGCGGCCAAAATTACCGACCTGCCTGAGGCCGACATGGGGCGGGCGGAAACCGAACCATTTCCCTTTTTGGCCATTGTGGGCCAGATAGAGATGAAGCTGGCCCTCACCCTCTCGTTGATCAACCCGGAGGTGGGTGGGGTGCTGCTGATTGGTCCACGGGGCACGGCCAAAACAACGGCCGTTCGCTCCCTCACCGACCTGCTGCCCATTGTTCGTCACAGCCTGTGCGTACACGGCTGCTCCGAGGAGATGATTGAGCAGTTGGGCATGGACGGCGTGTGCTACGACTGCGCCACCAAATTTGGGCATGGCGAGCCGTTGACTACGCTGGACAAGGTGCGCATTTTCGAACTGCCGCTAAACGCCCGGCTGGATGATGTGGTAGGTGGCATCAACGAGCGCGTGGCTTTGGAGCAGAACCGGGTGCGGCTGGAGCGCGGTATTCTGGGCCACGCCGACCGACACATTTTGTACATCGACGAGGTGAATCTGCTCGACGACGCCATCACCGACGCCATTTTGGACGCGGCAGCGCAGGGGCATTACACCGTGCGGCGTGGCCCGCTGAAGATGACCTACAACGCTCGCCTCATGCTCATCGGCTCGATGAACCCGGAGGAGGGGCGGCTGCGGCCGCAGTTGATGGACCGCTTTGGCCTGCGCGCCGTGGTGCGCGGCCTGGACGATCCGGCCTTGCGCTACCAGGCGTACGAGCGGGCGATGGCTTACAAAAATCGACCGGAGCTGTTTGCCGCCACCTATGCCGAAGGCACCCTGGCCCTGGCCGAGGAAATTCAGCAGGCACGTGACCGGCTGCCCCAGGTGACGGTAAGCGACACAGCACGCGAATTGGGCCTCAAGCTGGTAAAGCAACTGGCCATCGATTCGAACCGGGCCGAGATTACGCTGTTTGAAGCGGCCCGGGCCCACGCCGCCGCCGACGAGCGGAGTGAAACGCTGCCGGAAGATGTGCAGGCAGTGGCCTTGCTGGCGCTGCGCCAACGGCAAAGCCCGCAGCTGGCCCGCTTTTTTGCCGATCAGGAAGAGGAAGATGCGGTGTTAACGGCCGTTTTCGACAACTGACCCCAGACCCCCACCCTGGCCCTCTCCCTGAAAGGGGGAGGGAAGAGGCTCCCTCTCCCTCTGGGAGAGGGTTGGGGTGAGGGCAAAGTTCCAGCAAACACTCCCCATGACCAAACCACAAATTCAAACCCTCTTCCTTCTCAGCTTTACCACGATTTTGGTGGGGTACTTCATGGTCTGGCTGCCGGGGCCATCGGCGGGGCTGCAATTTTTGGGCTTTGAGATGGGGGAGTGGACCAAGTTTTTTGGCCTGGGCGTCAAGCGCAACTGGTTTTACCTGCCGCCCATCACCCTGGCGTTGGCGATGCTCTTTTTTACGGTGGGGTGGGGCAACGGCCGTTACCAAACCTGGCTCTTTCGCGGCACGGCAGCGGCCGTCAGCCTGCTGGCCTTTCCGGCGCTGGAAGACATTACCGATCCCACCAGTTGGCGCGATTATGTCTCCCGCGTGGTGGCGATTGGCCTGGTATTGGCTGTGGCTGGGCTGCTAACTTTGCTGGGTGGGCAGAAACGGCCGTGGCTGGCCCCCGTCAGCCGCGCTTTGATGATTGTCGCTGGGCTGGTTGGCCTGATTTTGCCGACGCTGATTTATGGGGAAGTACGGCCGTTTGCCAGCGATCTCATGCGCTTAGAGCTGGGCTACGGGCCGGGCTTCTGGCTGAATTTGGGGGGACATACGGCCGTTGTGCTGCTGGCAGGCTGGCAGTTGGCAAAAAAATAGCGCCCTCAACCGGTAGTGTGGTTGAGAGCGCTGCGCTGCCTTGTAATTAAGGAATTGGGTAATTTGGCAATTGAATCACTCAATTACCTAATTACTCAATTGTAATTTATGCCCGCATGTGGGTGTCGATGTAGGTAACGGCTTCGCCAACGGTGGTGATTTTCTGGGCTTCTTCGTCAGAAATCTCGCCGTTGAAACGCTCTTCAAAGGCCATGATCAGCTCAACCAGGTCCAACGAATCGGCTTCCAGGTCTTCCCGGAAACGCGCCTCAGACACAATTTGATCCTCGTCAACGCCTAATAATTCCACAATAATTTCTTTCACTTGCGCTTCTGTGTCGCTCATTCTACTCTCCTTCACGAAAACGTTTGTTTTTTTTAGTTTGTGTATGGCGGGCAATTGTAAGACCAACCCCCAGATTGTCAAGGAGACTTTGGGGACGCGGCAGGCCCGCACCAAAGAGGAAAACACCTCTGAAATCGGTTAGTTACGCAGAATGGGGGTTGTTTGGCTCGATTGGCTGATCTTGCAGCCAGACGGCCGTTCCCACCATCAAATAGAAGGCAAACGCTAGGTCCACCAGGAAAAAACTGTGATCCACCAGGCCATGCAAGACCATGTCGGCCAGTGCTGCGCCGAGGCCCACGACTACCGGCAGCCACTCCGCTGAGACGCGCGGCCGCAGCCGCCACAGGGTGCGCGCCAGCGTGCCGATGAGCCACAGGCCCGCCAGCAGCCCCGGCAGGCCAATGCGCGTGGCAAAGTCCAGGAAGAGGTTGTGTGGATGGCTCAAATTCGGGTCGCGCCAGGCGGATTCTAAAATGTAGCGACCGCGATATTCATAGAGGAAGTTGTCCAGCCCGACGCCAAACCAGGGATGGTCGCGCACCATGTTGAGGCTGGCCTGCCACAGGCTCAAGCGAAAGACGCCCGTTTCCCCGGTGAGGCTGAGCCGCCCGGCCAGCGCCGGAATTTGCTCAATGGCGATTAGTCCAGCCACGCCCATCGCGCCAATGAGGAGCAGCCAGGGCCAGGTTTTACGGCCGTTTACCCCCTGCCACTGCCAAAAAATAATCACAAAGGCGGCGGGCAGCCCTAAAAACAGACCGCCTTTGCTGAAGGTGAGCAGGAAGGCCAGGAGGGTGGGGATGAGAACGGCCGTATACACCCACCACCGCCTGCCGTGAACCTGTTTGCTGCCCAGCACGGCCATGGCCCCCAGCAGCGGCACGATGCGGCCCAGGTAAAGCGCCACGTTGTTGGGCGAGCCGTAAATCGAGCGCAGCCGCAGCAGCCCGCCCTCGGC
>CAUJGI010000493.1 GCA_963169155.1 Chloroflexota bacterium | reverse complement strand
GTAGGTGTCCTCGCTGTGTCACGTTCTAATTTTCAGTAGGTTTTGCTAAAATTCAAAAGGTCAAGGTTGCGAAGTAAGCGGTGCGGCAGCGCATACTTGTGCCGACGCCAACCGCAGCTGGACGCGTGTGCCGAAGCCCGTTCTTCAGCAAGGGAGGAAAAGTATGACCAGACTCAGTGGGGCAAAACTGTTTTGGTTGATTCTACTTTTTGCCACAACACTTCCAGGTTGTGAGGAAGCTCACCTGGTTTCTGAGGCAGCGGCTAGTCCTACACCGGGCGTTCAAGTGATGGCAATAGAGAGGGAAACGGCCGTTCCTACCGCAATACCCTCTGTAACACCAACCCCCGAACCTCTATGTGTCACCTCTCCCATGACTCCATCCTCACGAGCAGATCATGAAATGGTGTATGACCAGAAGCGGGAGAAGCTCATCTTATTTGGCGGCCGGGAAACGGACTTTAGTGTTCCATTCGTTACCTCGGCAGCAAGTAGCCGCCACATGAATGAAACTTGGGAGTATGATCAATGTGGTTGGACTCTAATTAAAACAATTCACAGCCCACCAAATTTGGATGATTTTGATATCGTTTATGATTCTGCACGTAATGTCACCGTCTTATTCGGGCAATATACTCCAATTGACAATGCTCAGACGGGCTCTTTATCAATGATGTGGGAATATGATGGTCAGAACTGGCGACAACTAACAGAGATTAAAGGTTTACCCTATCCACGAATTTTTAGTGAAATGGTTTTTAATCCTGCTTCAAATCAAATCGTGTTGTTTGGCGGTTTTAGCTTATTTGGCCCGGAATGGATAGACTGGCATTGGGAAACATGGGTATTAGAAAATGAAAAGTGGCACGACATTACGGATGAAATAACATACGAATATATTCCTCCTAGAGAATTTCCGATTATGGTTTTTGATGAACACAGAAATGTCACAGTCTTGTTGATTTCAACAGTCAATAATTTCACTATTGAATTCGATGGAACTGCCTGGGATAACATGCGGGATTTGCCAAATAGTGAAAATCGTCCTGCCTTAGAATTTAATCGAGATATGAATATGTTTGGCGGAGATATGGTCTTTGATACAAACCGAGGAGTGGTCGTTGCTCATGGTTTGAGCGGCACATGGGAATATGATGGAACTACCTGGCAAGAGATTGAGAAAGCTGGAGGTCCAAAATCCCAATGGCACGCTATGGCCTATGATGCGTCTAGAGGGGCAACGGTTTTGTTTGGTGGAGTTGACGAAGAAGGGAAACCGATTGAAGGCACGTGGATTTATGACGGCCAGATGTGGGTCCAAGATTGATTTGCTTCGCCGCGCAGGATGAGTGCGAGTGAAAAGTGAGAAATGAAAGTGGCTTTTACTTTTTACTTCTCACTTTTTACTCCTTTACGCCCGGCTTCACCGCCCCAAAGGCAGCAAAGACGCTGTTTTTGTGCAGAATCTCGGCCTGCACAAAACCTACCTGGCGTAATAAATCAAGTTGGAAGAGCAGGGGGCGGGGGGTGTCCTCGGCGGCGATGTAGGCGAAAACGTGGTCGCGGTAGGCTTGGTCTTTGAGGTCGGTGAGGTAACGGCCGTATCGCTCCACCATCATCTGCTCAATTGCCTCGGCCGTGTGCGTCACCAGGTCAGAAATCCAGATCGAGCCGCCGGGCTTGAGCGCCCGATAGAACTTTTGGAAAACGGCCGTCCACTCCGCCTCTTCCCGCAAATGGTGCAAAACCGCCGCCGCCATGATGATTTCAAACTGATTGTCCCCCAGTTCCAGTTCGCGTATATCGGATTGGTGGGTGTGGATACGGCCGTTGCTCACCGCCTGCACCCGCTCGCTGGCCCGATCCAGCATCGGCTGGCTCAGGTCGATGAGCGTCACATCCCGGTGGGGCAGCTTTTGCAGCAGCTTCAGGCTGTAGTTGCCTGCGCCGCAGCCGACGTCCAGAAAGTGGCTGGCGTGGGGATTGGTGGCGGCGGCCGCGCTGGTGATCAGCTCCAGCGCCAGCGGGGCATCGACGGTGGAGGATTGCGCCGTTTCCAGATTGGCAAAGCGTTCTACATCATTGTCAAAGCGCTGTCGGATTTGGGCGACGGTCGATTTGTTGGCATAAGCTGAATTTGTCATGATCAATTCCTTCGAACAAAGCGGAACACAGAGTTACACAGAGGTAGCGCAGAGTTTCACAGAGAAAGAATCTGCCTAATCTGCGAAATCTGTTGATTACTGCGAATGGTAATGGAGGAGCGGGAAATTGACGAGGGATAAAAAAGGCGGTGAGGGGGTGAAGAGGGGAGATAAGTGAAAAGTGGTAAGTGATAAGTGAAAAGCGGTCTTATCACTTTTTACTTTTTACTTCTCACTCCAGATCCCTCGTCACCCTCCCACCGCCTGGGAAGAGGGTTTTATAGCGGAAAAACGAAGTTATGAACGGCCGTTCAGCAGTGCGCCAATCCCGATCATGATGAGCACCAGCGGCCAGAACAAATGCCAGCCAATGCTAAACAGGAAGAAGCTGGCGACGGTGGCCAACATGATACCGCCCACCAGATCATTGCGTGTTTCTTCGGTGAAACGGCCGTTGGCCTGGTACCCCTGCCACGCCTCATTCAGCTTAAATACGGCGGGAATCAGGATAAACAGCGCCCACCAGTTGTTGATGTAAAACCCGGTTACCTGGGTCAACAAAAAAATAACGCCAATCGTGATCAGTACCAACCCGCCGGTAATATTGCCGCGTTGTTCGCGTCTGGCGCGGGGGCGGGGGCCGGTTTCCATTTTTTCTTTTTCTGCATCTTTCAACTCATCAATTGTTTCAGACATTAGTCAGCACCTCCAAAATCCAGTTGTGAGCCTATACGGGCAGTGCCCGGCAAAGTTTCAGGGCGCGCGGAAAGATTGGGCCATTTTGCAACAGATCGTTGTGCTAAACAGCGATCGTCGAAAAAACAGGCTAAGCTTCCTCTCTTTAACCCAGGTTGCTACCCATCAATATTTGGCAACGAATTAGCCCGAATTTCCGCGAATTAAAGGTGTAATTCGGGCAAATTCGCGGAAATTCGTTGCAAAAAAATTCAAACCGATGGCAGCGACTTGAGTTCGCTTTAAGTGGGTTGGATGGTGCCGGGGACGATGAAATCGGCCGTGTGGATGGTGTGGTGTTCGGCCAGCAGCTGGTGAATTTCGGCCAGGTGTTCGGCGGTGAGCTGGTTTTGATTGTCTTGCTTGAGGTTTTGGCGGGCCAGGCTGGACCCCTGCTGCGAGTCGCGGGCAAAGGCTTGTACACCCAGGGCGATGCGCTCCGGCGTGGTGGGCAGGCCGCAATAGTCGTAGAGGTGGCGCACGATCGGTTCTGGTTGGGCAATCATGTCCTCGTAGCGCACGGCGCACATGGGGATGCCCGCGGCGTGCAGTTCCAGGTATTTTTGCATGCCAGACAGCCAGGCCAGCATGGAAAATTCCACTTTAGACAGCGATCCGTTAGCGGCCCGATCGGCATACTGGCTGAGCAGCGGCACAAACTTGGTGCGTACGCGCAGATTGGCGTTGTCCATCGCTTCATTTTCCGCCTCGACGGTTCTGAAGGCGCGGGCGATGCTGCGGGCGCGGTCTTCGGCGTTGCGGTAGAGGAAGATGTGCTTCGACTGCGGCGCAACGCGGTGGAGCAGATCGATCATCACCGTGGAGAAGCTGCGGAATTTGATGGCGACCATCTGTGGAACGGCCGTCTGACCCATCGGGCGGCACTGCACCTGGAGGACGGCATCGAGCAGGCGGGCCATTTCGTCTTCGTTGCTGCCGTCGGCCTCGCGCCGCTTCACAATTTCGGTAAACGCTTCCGGTTCGGACAGGCTGAGCACATCGGGCAGGTTGTTGAAGACGGCGCTGAGCAGGGTAGAGCCGCAGCGCCCGACGGAGTGAATGAGGATGAGCGGCTTGTTGGGCTGGCGCACCAGGTCGGCCAGCTTGAGGAAGCTTTTGTAGCTCATGCTGTAAAGGCGGATGGCGTGTTCGTATTGAGCCTGGTAGAGAAACGGCCGTTCTGCCAAATCTACGTCCGGGGGTGTCTCCACAAAAATCGCCTCCCGGCTGAAATGATCCAGGGCGTATAGGGTGATGTGTGGATTTTGGGCGATGGTTGGCAGCGAAACGGTGCCGCCGGGCGTCACGGCAAAATCGCGCAGGCTCACAAACGCGGTAGGGTTGTGGCGCACCTTTTGTTCGATGTTCAGTACGCGGGCATTGGTGACAAATTTGCGTAACAGTCGTTGCATGTTTCTCCACACAAAAACCTGACAGTCTTGGTGGTGCTGTCAGGTCTGCTTGTTTCCTTTTGGTAAGTTGCCCTGATTGTGGCGTAAGAATCTAACGGCTGATCTTAAAAGTGAAGCGGTTATTTTCCCGGAAACTTTTTAACTATGGGAGTGGCAGGAAGGCTGCGGGCATTTTCCGGGAAAATGAGGGTCGTCACGCCACCCAGCGCCTGTGCTCAACCAGCAAGCAGGCATTTTGCACCACATCCAGCCCGGCAGCGCGCGCTTTGGCAGCGGCCGTTTCGTGGGCAATGCCCAGCTGCATCCACACCGCCTTGGCCCCAATTTCAATCGCTTCATCGACAAATGGCGGCACGTTTTCGCTGCGCTGAAAGATCAGCACCAGCTCGACGGGTTCGGCGATGGCGGTGAGGGTGGGAACGGCCGTTTCGCCCAACCCCTCGCTCTAATTTGGATTCACCGGAAGGATGCGGTACCCCTGCTGTTGCAGGTAGGCGGGCACGTAAT
>CAUJGI010000492.1 GCA_963169155.1 Chloroflexota bacterium | reverse complement strand
CAGCGCCCCCATGACGGTGATCACCGCCGCCAGCGTCAGCAGCAGCTGCAACTGCGGGTTGGCCGACAGGGTATCAATCCCCCGCGAGATGAGGATGGGCGTGGCCGTGGCCAGGATGGAGATGAGCGACACCATCGCCGCCACCAGCAGCACCTTGCCAATGTGCGGCCGAAAATAATGCACAATGCGCCGCACCAATTCCCGGTCGCTGTAATTTCGGTCGTATTCTTCTGGGTTTAAGCCGCCGGTGATGCCCATGTTTGCCTCGTTTGCGGGAGTTTTCACCCTCACCCCAGCCCTCTCCCTCAAAGGGAGAGGGAGCTGTCCCCTCCCCCTCGCAGGGGGAGAGTTAGGGTGGGGGTCAGATCACTCACGTACAAAAATCTGCCTATAAACCGCGCTCTGCACCATCAGCGCCTCGTGGGTGCCCTGGGCGATGAGACGGCCGTTTTTCATCAACAAAATCAGGTCTGCACTGCGAATTTGCGACAGGCGGTGGGTGATAAGCAGGGTGGTGCGCCCGGCCAGCACGTTGTGCATTGCCCGCTGAATCTGGTCTTCGGTGTTGCTGTCGATGGCGCTGGTGGAATCGTCCAGCACCAAAATGCGCGGATCGCTGAGGAAGGCGCGGGCGATGGCCAGCCGCTGCCGCTGCCCGCCAGACAGCATCACGCCGCGCTCGCCAATCTTGGTCTGGTAGCCGTTGGGGAAGCTCATGATGAACTCATGCGCCTGCGCCTGCTGCGCCGCCGCCTCAATCTCCGCCTGGGGCACATCGGCCCTTGCGCCAAAGGCGATGTTCTCGGCAATGGTGCGCGAAAAGAGGAAGATGTCCTGCTCGATGGTGCCAATCTGGCCGCGCAGGCTGTCCAGGCTCCAGTCACGCACGTCAATCTGGTCGATGAGGATACGGCCGTTCCCCACATCAAACGTCCGGTTCAGCAGCTTGGTCAACGTGCTCTTGCCAGCGCCCGTCTGCCCCACAATCGCCACCGTCTGCCCCGGCTTTGCCCGAAACGAAATGCCCTGCAACACCAGCGGCGTACCATCACTCGCAGACTCGCCACTGGCAAACTCGCCACTGACAAACTGGCCATACCCAAAACTCACCCCCTCAAAAACCACCTCCCCGACCATCTCCTGCGCCACGCCCGCCTCGTTCTGATCCAGCTCCGTTTCCGTCAGGATCATCTCCAAAATGCGCCGGGCGCTGGCAAAACTTTGCTGGAAGGTGGCAATGTTGCGCAGCAAAAAGCGGATGGGCGAGCGCAGCGTGCCCAGCAGGGCCATAAAGGCAATCACCTGGCCCACCGAGACGATGCCTTGCATAAACAGGTAAAGCGCGTGGCCAAATCCCAGGCCAATCAGCAGGCCGTAGAGCAGCAGCGGTAGGTAGCGTGCCGTCACCTCCCCCTCGCGCACGAAGGCGTCGCGGTACGCCCCGGCGTTGTGGGTGAAGCGTCCTTCTTCGGCCGGCTCCTGGGCAAACCCTTTCACCACCTCAATGCCCGAAATTGTTTCGGCCAGCCCGGCGTTCATCTCGGCAAAGGTGGCGCGCAGCTGGGTGGCCACGGGGCTGAGGTTGTCGTTGTAGCGACGCAGGGCAAAGGTGGTGGCGATGAGGAACAAAATAGGCATGATCAGCAGGCGGTAATCGAGCGTGGTGATGGTGACCAGAGGCACCAGCAGGGACAGGACGGATTCCGTCGTAGTGCCCAGCGCGGGGCTGACAAACAGGCTGATTTGCTGCACGTCGTTGGTGGCCCGGGCCATCAAATCGCCCACGCGCTGCTGGCCGTGGAAGGTCTGGCTTTTGCTGAGCAGGCTCAGGTAGAGCTCGTCGCGGGCGTTGCGCTCCACCCGCTGGGCCAGCACGCGAATCGCCAGGCTGTTGACGATGTCGAACAGGCCGTAGCCCACATACGCGGCCATCACGTACAGCGCCGCCACGGTCAGCCCGGCGCGCCCCTCGTTCTGGAGCACGCTGTCAAACGCCCAGCCAACGGTAACGGCCGTCATGCTTTGCGCCGAGGCCATGCCCAGGGTGGTGAGTAAGAAGGTGAACAGCAGCCCCTTGTAGCGTAAGATGTGCGATTGCAGCCAGCGTAGGGTGGATCGGTGGTCGTAGCTGTAGGCGTCGGCTACAGTGAATTCAGATAGGCTCATCAAAGGTTTCCTTTTCCGGGTGGGGATCGTATCAGGTTGTGGATCATTGTCGAGGGGGGATTGTCCTACTTTACATCATAAATTCTGTGTGTAAACTTAGTGGAGAAGTTAAACAAGATGAAAAGGTGCAGGTGACCCCATGGAAAAAATCGCGAAATTGCACATCGAAAAGCTGCCTGAGGGTGTTTATCTGGCAACCTCAGATGATATTCCTGGCCTGGTGGCACAGGGGCGTACCATTACCGAAACTTTGGAAATCGCTCGCGATGTAGCCAGAAAATTGCTAGAAGCCCAAAGCGAACGGAATGGTTCAATCGATCTTGCCAACGTTGATGATGTTTTTGAGTATCCTTTGATTTTGGGAACCTGATGGGGCGTTTAGCTGGTTTTAAGTATCGCCAGATTATCAAACGACTCAAAAAATTTGGGTTTATGTTTGACCGCCATGCCGCTGGTAGTCATGAGATTTGGTACAATCCAGAGACCAACAGATATACAACCATCCCCAACCACGCAGGTGACATGCCGGAAGGCACTTTGCGAGCCATCCTCAAACAGGCAGACATCTCCTCAGAAGATTTCTTAAACGCATAACTGTAGAGGCCGTTAAGTTCATATGCTCAGTGCTAGAGTCGCCAACGAGGGTGATTTAAATTTTCTTGTCTGGATCGACATTAAGGATGAGGGTGTCAGTTCGTCTTACATGGCCAACTGGACTGATGAGGCGTGGGCGGCCCACCGCTCCCAAATTGCTGCGTACATTTCCAGCGACGATAAGATGGCTTACGTGACCGTAGAAGCTCACAGCCAGCGCCGCATTGCGGGCATCTATGCCGATATTTTGCATGTGCGAGATGTGGTGGGCCGGTGGCGCATGTTCCAGACGATTTCCACAGAACTTTTTCCAGCGGACGGCCGTTTCTGCGCCATCTTTCAACTGTGGGTGGACCCGGCCTACCGGCGGCAGGGGCTGGGCTCGCAATTGAAGCAGCGGGTGGCGGATGAAGCGGTGCGTCGCCAGATTGGGGCGATTTACACGCACACGGAAGCGGTGAATGAACACGTCATCGCCCTCAACAAAAAGCTGGGCTACGCGGAAATTTATCGCGGTCCGATGTGGGATGACATTAAGCGCGTGGCGCTGCTCAAGCGCCTGGATGGGGCAGCATGAGAGCAGAGGTTGAAGTTTTGCAAGACGGCCGTATCCAAAAATACCACCTCATCGATGACAAACGGCCGTTTACCACCCAACAAATCCTGCAAAAATGGCAAAGCGACGAGACTTTTCGCCGCTTTTTCATCAACCTGCTGGCCGATGCGCCGTTTGACGCCTACTTTTGGGAAACCCCACCGATGACGCAAGCGACGCTGGCACGGCCGTTTGAATTTGTCCTGGTTAACGCCCCGCAGCTGGCCCGCGTCTCCGCCGATCGCCTTCCCTTTGCCCGCTACTTCAACAACGAGTCCGTGATCGATTTCCCCAACCTGGGCGGGGATGCTCATTTGGTGGTGCCCTGTCCGCAAAAGGCCGACGATGCGTTTGCCCATCTGGCGGCGTTCAGCCGCAGTGCGCCGCTGGCGCAGCAGCACGACTTTTGGCAGCGGGTGGGCTTGGCGGTGGTGAATGGGGTGGGGGAACGGCCGTTGTGGCTCAGCACCTCGGGCCTGGGTGTCTACTGGCTGCACGTGCGGCTGGATGCGCGGCCCAAGTATTACACATTTCGGCCGTATGCC
>CAUJGI010000491.1 GCA_963169155.1 Chloroflexota bacterium | reverse complement strand
CCTTTCGCCCGAGGTGTACGGCAGCCTGGCCTGGCCGCCCAAGCTGTACCGCGACGTGAGCCAGATTTACCGCAACAGCCGCCACCTGATGAGCATGATCGACGACATTCTGGACCTGTCCCATTTTGAGATGACCGGCTTCACCCTCAACAAAGAGCCCACCGACCTGGAACCGCTGCTGCACGAGTCGCTGAGCATGGTGGCCGACTTGTTCCGCAACGACGCCGTTACCCTGCGGTCCGAAATTGAGCCAGATCTGCCCCTGCTGGAGCTGGATCGGACCCGGATGCGCCAGGTGTTCCTGAACTTGCTCAACAACGCCTGCCGCTTCACGGAGGCGGGCGACGTCTGCCTGCGCGCCTTCCGGCAGGATGGCGAACTGCGCATCCAGGTCATCGACACCGGTCCCGGCATTCCCGAAGAGCAGCTGGCCCGCATCTTTACCGAGTTTTACCAGGTCGATTATTCACTCAGCCGCAAGCATGGCGGCGCGGGGTTGGGGCTGGCCATTTGCCACCGCTTTGTGCAGGCGCACGACGGCCGTATCTGGGTCGACAGCACTTTGGGCCAGGGCTCGACCTTCACCATCGGCCTGCCCATCGAGGAACTGTCGCCGGGGGGCCAGCTGTACCGCACCCGCGCCGTGGAAGCCCTGCCCAGCGGCAAGCTGCCCACCATCCTCATGATCGACTCTGATCCGTCGGTAATTAGCCTGGTGCAGCGCCACTTCACCGACTACGACATTGTGCCCCTCACCGATGGCAGCCATCTGGCTGAACAGGTGGCGGAGCGGCATCCGGCGGCGGTGGTGTGGAATGTGGCGCCCGGGGCAGCGGCCCCGGTGCCGCCGCTGACGCTGCCCGTGCCGGTGATCAGCTGCTCGCTGCCCAGCCGCGCCTGGATGGCCGATGCGTTTGGCGCGCTGGCCTGCCTGAACAAGCCGATCAACTTCGAGCAGCTCAACCGCATCATCGATGAGGTGGGCAGCGTGCAAAACATCCTGGTGGTGGACGACAACAGCGGCATCTGCCAGCTGGTCGAGCGCGGCCTCTCGGCCCGGCCCGACCCGCTCATCATTCGCGTGGCTTACGATGGCGAAAGCGGTCTGAGCGCCATGCGCCAGCAGCGGCCCGATTTGCTGCTGCTCGATTTGATCATGCCGGGGTTAAACGGCCGTGACGTCTTTGACATCATGCAGCAAGACGCCGCCCTGGCCCACGTTCCCGTCGTGCTGCTCACGGCCACCGACTTCATCAGCGAGCAGTTTGCCGGGCAGACGAGCCAGCTCATCGTGCAGCGGTCGCAAATGTTCCAGCCCGTTGAGCTGCTGCAATGCATCCAGCCCATTGTGAAGGCGCTCCAGCCGCGCTACGGCAACTGGCTGGCCGACGCCGCTCTGAATGGACAAACGCAGGAAAAGTTGGCATGATTGAGTCTATGATGCCACAGCCCTCCGCCCAATTCATCGATGACGTAAAAATTGCCCTGGAGCATCTGTACGACTTTGCCTTTTTGCAAAAGCTGGACCTGGCGCAATGGCTGAACCAGGCGCAGCTGGCCGACAGCCATAGGCAGTCTACCCAGACGTTGGGGCACCATTTGCGCCGGGAGCTGATCGAAGCGATTGAGGCGCTGAGCCCGGAGCCGGGCGCGGCGGCCCATACGCCCGACATGCGCCAGTACCATTTGCTGCAGCTGCACTACGTGGAGGGTCTGACGGTGCAGGAGGTAGGGCAGCGGTTGGGGCTTTCCACGCGGCAAACGCACCGCTCGCTGCGCAAGGCAGAGGAGAGTGTGGCCACAATTTTGTGGGCGCGGGTGCAGTCGGCGGCTACGGCCGTTGCCCAAGACGAACGCTCGGCGGCGCAGCTCTCGTCGGTGCAGGCTGAGTTTGCCCAGCTAGAAACGACGCTGCACCCAACGGACCTGGGGCAGCTTTTGCAGGAAGCGCAAAAGGCGGTGGCACCCCTGGCGCAAACGCGCGGGGTGACGTTCCAGCGGCAGGAGCCGTGGCCAAGATTGGTAGTGTCGGTGGATACGGCCGTATCCCGCCAGCTTCTGGTCAGTGTGCTCAGCCGCCTCATCCAGGCAACGCAGCAGCAATCGATCACCCTGCACGGCACGCTGGGCGAGGAGATGGCCCGGCTGACGCTGACCTTTCCGGCGGCTCAGCCGTTGGCGCTGAATTTTGTGGACGACCAGGTGATTGCACCGCTGGCGGAACGATTGGGCTGGCTGATTGCCGTGGAGGGTGGAGTGGAAAACGGCCGTTACCAGTTGCAAATCCAAATTCCCCTGCATGGCCCGGTGGTGTTGGTAGTGGATGACAACCAGGGGCTGGTGGAGCTGCTGGAGCGCTACCTGACGGGGCACAACTGCCGGGTCATTGCCGCCAACAGTGGTAAAGAAGGGCTGGCGGTGCTCAGCCGTACCACGCCAGATGCCATCATTCTGGACGCCATGATGCCCGACGTGAGCGGTTGGGATGTGCTGCAAACGATACGGACAAGGGTGGAAACGGCCGTAACCCCCGTCATCATCTGCTCCGTCTTCAACGACCCCGAGCTGGCCTACGCCCTGGGCGCCTCTCACTTCATCTCCAAACCCGTCAGCCGCGACCAGATTCTGACGGCCTTGCGCCAGTTAAATGTGGTTTGAACTGGTTTTGCGCGGTGCCAATCCTATGAATGTAAAATCTGCTAAAATACCAGCGGTGGCTAAGTAAACCGCACAAAGTTTTTGATAGAAAAATCGTCCATTTGGTGCGGTTTACTCAAGTAATTGGCAAATAAGACGTCAATCTTTTTTGAAAAACTTTTTGCCAATTACCTAAAAGTGAATTAAATAGATTTTTTCGGAGACGATCATGAGCGAAGACGTTCGCTGGCAGCAACGCTTCAACAACTACACCAAAGCGCTGGCCCAACTTCGGGAGGCGGTTGCTCTGGCACGGCAGCGTCCACTTACCAACCTGGAAGGGCAAGGGCTTATCCAGGGTTTTGAATTTACCCACGAGTTGGCCTGGAAGACGTTAAAGGATTTTCTGGAAAATCGCGGTGTATTGGACCTCTACGGTTCTAAAGACGTCATCCGCCATGCCTTTAATGTCGGTTTAATTGAGAAAGGCCAGGTGTGGATGGATATGATCCAGAGTCGCAATCTGACTTCACACACTTATAATGAAGCAACGGCCGCTCAAATTGCCACTGCTATCCTCGATGATTACTTTCCAGAGTTTGAGGCCTTGCACAACACGTTGGCAGCGCTAGGTGAGACAGAGGCGTAACCATATGAAATTTGGTCTTCCTTCAGAAGTTGTGCGAAAGATTACGTCCGTTTTCACCCAGTACCCGCAGGTAAAAAGCGCTGCCCTCTATGGCTCACGGGCCAAGGGCAATTACAAAACGGGTTCCGATATTGACTTGACCTTGCACGGTAGTTTAGACCTGACCTTGAGCGTCGTCTACCGCATCCTGGACGATTTGGACGACCTGCTGCTGCCCTACACCATTGACCTCTCCATCTTCCACGAAATTTCTGATGCCGACGTCATTGATCATATTCAGCGCGTTGGTGTTTCCTTTTACGAGAGAGATACGGCCGTTGCTGAACACCCCTGATTGGCAGCTTTTTGGGCAACCTGCCCAATAAATGTCACACTGATGTCATACACTTGGCCCAAATCCCCTTGAAATGCCCCCACGAAAATTGTTATAGTCTCTGAACTTCATGCACTTGGGCGCCTTGCTTCCCACGCCCAACGCCGTAACGATTCATTATTTACCCACATGCAAAAGCCGCGGTGACCGGCAACATCCCCATACCTTCACCCCCGCTTTTGCGCAAAACGAGGAGAGAATATGTCACGTAAACTTACCCCCTTTATTTTGTTGCTCCTGCTGGCCATGCTGCTCGCCGCCTGTGGTGGAACGACTGATGAACCCGAAACCACGGATACGACAGATACGGCCGTAGACACAACCGATACCGAAGAAGCCATGGACGAAGAAATGACCGAAGAAGAGATGGCTCAGATGGTTGAGGTCTTTTCCTGGTGGACCGGTGGTGGTGAAGCAGCCGGTCTGGAAGCGATGATTGGCGTATTTGCCGAAAAATACCCGGACATCGAGTTTCAAAATGCGGCCGTTGCTGGTGGTGCTGGTACCAATGCCCGCGCCGTACTGGCCACCCGCCTCCAGGCTGGTGACGCCCCCGACAGCTGGCAAGGCCACGCTGGCCAGGAACTGATCGGCACCTACGTGGCCGCCGACCAGCTGGAACCAGTCAACTTCCTCTTTGAAGAAAACGGTTGGCTGGATGTAATGCCCGAAACGCTCATCCCGCTGATCTCCCAGGATGGCAACATCTACTCCGTGCCCGTCAACATCCATCGCGCCAACGTGCTGTGGTACAACCCCACCGTCTTGTCTGAGAACGGCGTGGACGTACCGACCAGCCTGGCTGAGTGGTTTACCGCCATGGACGCCCTGCAAGCCGCGGGCATGGATGCCCCGCTGGCGATGGGCGAGCAGTGGACCGCCATGCACCTGTTCGAGACCGTTGCGTTGGCTTCTTTAGGCCCGGATGCGTACGAAGCCCTGTGGGATGGCTCTGGCGATTGGGGCAGTGCTGAAGTAACGGCCGCTCTCAACGATTTCGCCAAAGTGCTGACCTACGTCAACAGCGACGCCTCTGCCCTGACCTGGCAGGATGCCTCCCAGCTGGTTGTGAACGGTGACGCCGCCTTCAACGTGATGGGTGACTGGGCTGAAGGGTACTTCCGCGAAATCGGCTTCGAGCCGAACACCGGCTACGGCTGGGCACCTGTTCCTGGCACCAATGGTAACTTCCAGTTCCTGTCCGACAGCTTCGTGCTGCCCAAAGGCGCGCCGCACCGCGACGCCGCCATCGCCTGGCTGACCGTCGCTGGCTCTATTGAAGGGCAAGACGCTTTCAACCCGGTCAAGGGCTCCATCCCCGCCCGCAGCGATGCCGACCGCGGCCTGTACGGCGAGTACCTGCTCTCCGCCATGGATGACTGGGCCAGCGACCGCGTGGTCGGCAGCCTGACCCACGGCGTGGTAGCCAATGACGCCTTCAAGTCCGAAATTGACACCGCTCTGGGTCTCTTCCTGGCCGATGGCAACATTGAAGGGTTGCAGTCTGCCCTGGTAGCGGCCTGCTCCACTTCTGGCCCCTGCCAATAAGCTAACCTGATTTGAGAGAGGGGTAGGTGCGGTTACTGTGCCTACCCCTTTTTTGTAAGGAGTCGCGATGCGCTACAACAAAGACAGAGTGCTTGCCGCTGCCCTGGTATCCCCCTCCATTTTGGCTGTTTTTATCTTTGTCTATGGCTTTATTGCCTGGTCGGGGCGGGTTTCGCTGAGTAAATGGGTGGGCTTGCTGCCCAACTACGAGTGGGCCGGTTTTGTCAACTATACCAATCTGCTGCAAGACGCCCGCTTCCAGATTGATATTCGCAATACGTTCATTTTCACTGTGCTGTTTGTCGGCGGATCGCTGTTGTTGGGGTTAGGATTGGCCATCTTGCTGGACCAGGGGCTGCGCGGTGAGGCGTTTTTCCGCAGCCTGTTCCTGTTCCCGATGGCCATTTCGTTTATTGTCACTGGTGTGGTCTGGCGTTGGCTGATGAATCCGGCGCAGGGCAGCCGCATCAGCGGCCTCAATTTGCTGTTTGACCAGATGGGGCTGGACTTTTTGATCAGCAAGTGGCACACCACGCCGCAGTGGGGCATTGCCGCTATTGCCATTCCAGCCATCTGGCAGATGTCCGGCTACACGATGGCGCTGTACCTGGGCGGCTTGCGGGCTATCCCTGAATCGCTGCGCGAGGCGGCCCGGGTAGATGGGGCCAATGAGCTGCAAATTTACCGCTACCACATTTTGCCGCTGCTGCGCCCCATTACCCTCAGCGCCATGATTATTTTGGGCCATATTTCGCTGAAGGTGTTCGATTTGATTGTAGCGGTGGCGGGTAAGCAGGTGGCCCTGGATGTGCCCGCCATTTACATGTGGACCACCACGTTTGACGGCAACTTTTACAATCGCGGCGCGGCCATTGGCATGATGCTGCTGCT
>CAUJGI010000490.1 GCA_963169155.1 Chloroflexota bacterium | reverse complement strand
GTCACCTGGCGTAAATAGTCGTAGTCGATCCATTCGGCCGTATCGCTGCTGTTGTGCTGCCGGGAAGGGTCTTCCTGCGACTCCGTGATGCGCACCGCCGGAATGCCCGCCTGTAAAAAGGTGACGTGATCGCTATACCGCCCCTGGCGGTCCTCGGCATCAATCACTTCAAAAGGAAACAGCGGCAGGTATAGGTTGCCTATATACTGAAAATAGCGGGCCAGCTGGCGCGGCGGCGAGCCGTCCGGGCCAGGCGTAAAGAGGCGCACCGATTGGGGAATGCCCGGTCGCCCGCCCACAATGTCGGTGCTAAGCATCGCGTCGAAGCGCCAGCCCACCAGCATCCGGTCGGTAACAAAGTGGGTGCTGCCCAACCGGTTTTGCTCCTCAGCCGCAAAGGCGACAAACTGGATTGTCTGGCTCCATTCACGAGAGCTCAGTACGCGGGCGGCTTCCAGCATAGCCGCCACGCCAGAGCCATTGTCATTGGCCCCAGGAGCAAAACTGCTGCCGCTGTACGGATCGGTGCTACGGGAATCATAGTGGGCGGCCAGAACAATCACGCCGGGATGGGTGCCAGTGCCTTGCAGGGTGGCGACGATGTTTTGTTGGTTGTACACCACGCCGTTCTGATTGATGGGAAATTCATCCACTTCCACGAGGAGACGGCCGTTCCCCACCCGAATAAACTCGTTGAAAATCCAGCGCCGTGCCGCGCCAATGCCCACGCCTTCCTGGTCGGACACGCTGTAGGTGTTGCGCGTGTTAAACCCCTGCAAGGTTTGCACGTACCCCACCAGGTTTTGCCGCGACACCTCCTCCAGCAGCGTGCGCAGGTCCGGGTTAACCGCCTCAATCACGTTCCCCTGAGGGTCAGTGATCAGTGGACCAGATTGGGCAATGCTGGCAAACGGCGTACCGCCCGGCGGGGTAGGTATGACGAGCTGCTGCGGGCCATTCAGCAAGGAGCAGGAAACTAAAAAGAAAAGTGAGACCAGGAACAGCGACAGATGGATTCGACGATGCACAAAACACCAAAAATGGGGGAATCGCTTGAAGCGATTCCCCCACCACAAAGAATTATTTATGAAACGGCCGTGTCTCCGGCAGTAGCATCCAGTTTGTCAACAGCACTTTTCCGATCGTTTGAGTCGCGCCGCACGTTCAGAAATTCAGAGATGATGTCAATCGGAATGGGGAAGATGGTGGTGGTATTTTGCTCCACGCCAATCTCCACCAGCGTTTGCAGGTAGCGCAGGGTCATCGCGCCCGGCTCCGAATTCATAATGCGGGCCGCTTCCGACAGCTTCTGGGCCGACTGGAAGTCACCTTCCGCCTGGATAATCTTGGCCCGGCGCTCGCGCTCAGCCTCGGCCTGTCGCGCCATCGCCCGCACCATGGTGCTGTTCAGCTCCACATCCTTGATTTCCACAATAGAAACCTTGATACCCCAAGGCTCCGTCGACTCATCAATGATGTGCTGGAGCGTATCGTTGATCTGCTCACGATCCTGCAAAATCTGGTCCATCATCGACTGGCCAATGACGTTGCGCAGGCTGGTTTGGGCAATTTGCCACGTCGCCCGGCGGTAATCCTCAATCTGCACAATGGCCATCACCGGATCAATAACGCGGAAATAAACCACGGCGTTAACCTTGACGGTGACGTTGTCCCCGGTAATCGCTTCCTGGGCAGGCACATCCAGAGTCACTGTACGCAAATCCATTTTCACCATTCTGTCGACGATGGGCACAATCAAGAAGAAACCAGGCCCTTTAGGGCCCATCACCCGGCCCAGGCGAAAAATGACGCCTCGCTCATACTCCTGCACAATGCGGATGGAGGCCGCGAAAATGATAACAGCCCCAACCACAAGGACACAAAAAATGGGTAGTAAAAAATCCACCGATCACTCCTTTTGGTTCACCAACCGGGCCATTTAGGCATTAATTGCTGGCTGGCCAGACGCCTGGTTGACAACCATACGGCCGTCTTCCGACGGCCCACCAAAACCATGTTGACTCAATGCAACACAAAACTATTATACCGCAATCGTGTGTTCTGATCCGCATGATGGCGGTCTGTGCTTATTACGCACCCGGCCAGAAAAAGTTTTGCTCTAAGTGCCATATTTGGGGCAAACACGCTCATTTTCGCCAATTATCAGCATATGTGCCACCTTGCCAGTGGCAAGAAAACGAGATGAAGGCAAGGATCTGATCAGGGAAAGTTGCCAGCCAACAGACAGTTTATACAATACCGTCATGTCTATTAATTTGACGACCTCCGAGGACCAGGTGCTGCTGCGCCGCATTACGTACCAGGAAGCCGATGCGCTGAGCACGCTGTATGATCGCTACGGCCGTCTGCTCTACAGCGTCGCCTATCACCTGGTGGGCGATCCCAACCTGGCGGAGGAGATCACCCTGGACGTGTTTCGGCGGGTTTGGGAAAAAGCAGGCACGTACCGGGCCGACCGGGCCAGCGTGCGCACCTGGCTCACCAGCATGACGCGCAACCGGGCCATCGACATGCTTCGGCGTGAGGGTGTGCGCCCGGAACACAACAGCATCCGCTGGACCGACCTGAGTGTGGAGCCACACGCCGACGGACATTCGCCCGAAACGGCCGTTTCCCACCAGTTACAAAATCAAATCGTGCACAACGCGCTAGCCCAGCTGCCGCCAGAGCAGCAGGAGGTCCTGTTTCTGGCCTTTTTTAGCGGCTACAGCCACAGCCAGATTGCCGACCAGCTCAATTTGCCAGTGGGCACGGTTAAAACGCGCATTCGTCTAGGCATGCAGAAGCTGCGGCACATCCTGCAATCATGAATCTGAAACGAGGCAGAATGCGTATCTGCTAAAGAGAACGACGTCGTTTGTTGTAGAGAACAATGAATTCTGAAACCCACTTCACTGACCAGCTGGCCGCCTATGCGCTCAACATTTTGGATGCCGATGACGCAGCCGACGTTGCGGCGCACCTGGCAACCTGCCGCGTCTGCCAGCAGGAGTTGGACACGTACCAGGAATTGGTCGGGTTAATGGCCGCGACGGTACCCACAGTTGCGCCTCCACCCACCCTCAAGCAGCAGCTGATGCAGGAAATTGGCCAGGAAAAGCGGAGGGAAACGGCCGTCTTTCCCCAAACACCACCACCCATCACCCCGCCCGAGACCAGCTGGTGGCATACCCTGCGCGCCTGGTTCCAACAGCGGCCTCTCCTCCAGCCCGTGCTGCTGCTGCTGGTTGCCCTGCTGCTCGTCAGCAACTTCCAGCTGCGCCAGCGCCTGAGCGAAGCCGACCGCCCGGCTGGCTTTGGCACCGTTACGCTCACCGGTTCCGCCGCCACGGAAGCGGCCACCGGCATCATCATCATCAGCGCCAACGGCTTGCAAGGCACCCTGGTGGTGCAGGATTTGCCCGTGCTGCCAGAAACCCAGGCTTACCAGCTCTGGCTCATCAAAGATGGCCACCCCACCCGCGGCGGCGTTTTTAACGTCACTGAAAATGGCTATCGGGCTGTCTGGGTTGTGTCCGAAGATCCGCTCGCCAGCTACACCGACTTTGACATCACCCTGGACCCGGCTGACGGCAGCGCCTACCCCACGGGTCGCACCGTTTTGGACGACTAAAAAGCGCGAAACGGCCGTTGCCCACCCCTCCTGAAAACAAAACAAGGACATGGCACATGCCATATCCTTCTTAGCTGGGAACCCAGTAGCTG
>CAUJGI010000489.1 GCA_963169155.1 Chloroflexota bacterium | reverse complement strand
CTGGTTGATCAAGATTCCTTTCTCCCAGCCCACCAATTTCATTACCTCATCAATTTGACCAGGCGCACAGTAAAACAGGGTGTGTTCCACACTTTTTTCTTTGTCGATCAGCTCTGCGAGTGTTTCTAGCTTATTTGCGGCCGTATTCAATAATCTAGCCCGCTTGATGAGCAACATTTTTAATGCTTCTTGCTTATCCTCATCTTCCTGGCTCATTAAACGCGCTATTTTTAACGATAGCGTTTCGTATTCCACCATTTCATCATCTGTCAAAGAGACAAGATGTGGATAGTAATAGTAAGGTGTAAGGCTGACGCCGATAGCTTCTTCTAGCGTAAAAGCAAAAACGGTCTCACCAAAATAAGCGCGTAGAGCAACTGTGCCATCATCATCAAACCAACGGTCAGGTGTCGCTGACAAGGCCAAACGAAAAGTAACATTTTCCGGGTAGTGTAAGCGACTTCTAGCGGCACCGAGGTGATGGGCTTCATCGGCAATCAGCAAGACAGGGGCTTCTAAACGAGCAATCGTTGCTTGAAAATCTTCGCTGATAAACGTGGTGTGCGTCACGATAACCGAAATAAATGAGCGATAGCCGCCATTAAAATCAAGAATCTGGTGATTTAGATCGTCGAGCCAGCTTTTCTTGCTCTGGTAAGCGAGGACAGGCTTGTAACCAAAATCAGAGGCTTCCTCATGCCATTGATCGACCAAATGCTGGTAAGGCACAGCAATAATCACGGCTAAACGGTTTTCCCGTTCAAACAAACGTGCTGATGCACCTAAGGCTGTAATGGTTTTTCCCGTGCCGGTAGCCATTTCAAACAGCCCACGACAGTCATGGGCAAACCAAGCGTCAATTGCTTCATTTTGATAATCGCGCAACGAAATATGTTTGGGTAATTGTGGTCTGGCTGGTTGGTAAACTACACCGCTCTCTTTTAGCTGCTGTTCTCTTAACCAGGGTGGTTGGGGATATGGCCGTTCCCCTTCCCGTAGCTTCAAGATTTGCTCACGCGCTGCTTCAGGTAAATCATACGTTCGGACGTTTTCATCTTCATTTTGCCAAAGCCGTTCAAATCGCTTTACATCCGCTTCAACGAAGGGACGCATTTGAGGCAACCAGGAATGGAATATTTTGTTAGATTCGTAATTTAAAAACCCCTGCACACTCTCATTGGGCGAACCGCTAAAACTTACCTGGTTGTTTTCTGCGTCTGTAAAGATGCCAAACTTGTCATGAAAATCGCCACCGGCCAGTTTGTTTTTAGGCAGGGCTAGCTTAAAAGTTAATATGTCATCGGCAATCATCCAAGCAAGAGCAGAAAGGGTGTTTTTTTCCAGATCTTGAGCCAGCTGCTCGATATTTTTGGCGAGTGCACTTCGCAAGGTCTGGTTCGAGCGTGCTGATTCTCCCGTTTCCAACGCTTCCCAGTCTGCTTTGGTTAGCATGGGGCTGGTAATAACGCGTCCTTTTCCACCGTTGGCGGCAAACTTTGTTAATCCTTTTGCCAGCACGCGTAGCCAACCAGAAGAAAAAAAGCCTACCCCTCGGTCATAACGTACGGCAACCGAGAGCGCAGGCTTATAAAAATCGTCGGCCATGTTGGCGGATGAAGTATCTAGTGTGGGCGGCAAATTCAGGGACGGTAGGGACATGTTTGACAGTAAACCCCAAACAATTTTATAGAAACTTAATGCAGGACCTA
This sequence comes from Chloroflexota bacterium, assembly GCA_963169155.1. Classification (GTDB taxonomy): domain Bacteria; phylum Chloroflexota; class Anaerolineae; order Promineifilales; family Promineifilaceae; genus Leptofilum. The sequence continues at coordinate 2,608 of CAUJGI010000489.1, read as the reverse complement.
TTTTAATGTATTTTAGCTTTCTTACACTCCTTATTACTGGGAAATCAGTTTAATTCAGGTGCAACCCTTTACGGGAAGTTGGTTGGCCAAAGAGACCGGCCGATGCGTTTAAACACAGCTTTGGTGAGCCAGAAGAGTGTGGATCAGCTTAAACCGGCCCGGTTGGTCAGCCAAAGCCGCCTGGCCACGTTTTCTGATGATGTGTTGGTAAACCCAAGAAACCTGGCGGATAAAACACGGCCGTTTTCCACCCTCCACTTCCCCTCGTTTTACCCTGTTTTAAGACCTTTGGTGAGCTAAACGGTTGGCCGCACACCTCGATTGTTTGCTTTGGCTCACTTTGGGGATCATTTATCCCCCTAAAGTCCTATTTTGCCGCCGTGCCCACCTCTTTACACTGTGCCGCAAGTTAGCAATTTGTCTGGATCGTGCCAGATCAAAACCGCAGCTGATGGGGATCATTTAGCCAGACGGCCGTAACGCCAACACACCCACAAACCATTCTGTGATTCGGGGATACGGCCGTTGCCGCCGCCGGGCAGCCTGGCTGCCGGGCATTCCCGCCGCTGTTCAGCCTCGGGGCACTCCCCCGGAAAGGAGTTCATCATGATTCGTATTCAGTACACCAACAAGTCGACGCACCGGATTGTTTTGCCCTACAAAACGCAAAAACACGAGCTGCTGACTCTGGCCCAGGCGTTTGTCGCCCAGGAAAACAGCCTGCTGCCGGAAAACCGCACCCGCTACACCGCCCGCATCCAGACGGCCCTGGCCACTGCCCTGGCCACCCAGGCGGCTTCGGCCGCGCAAGAAGTCAGCCGCAAGTCTGCCTCGGAAACGCTCAAGCGGCTGGACGCCGCCGCCCGCACCACCATCAGCCAGATTCGCAGCCTGATGGAAGGGCGCTTTGCGCGCAGCCCGGAGCAGGCGCAGACGTGGGGCTTTTTTGTGCGCCAGTCGGGGCGCGGCGCGGGCAACATCCTCACCCCGCGCGGCCGGGAGGAGATTATCGCCTGCCTCAACCAGTACATCACCACCGAAGAGGCCCGCCCCATCGGTGAGCAGTTCACCGAGCCGCCGCTCAATGAGGTAATCGCTCTGCGGAATGAACTGCACGAGAATCTGCAACAGCGCAACCACTCCCGGCAGGAGCGGCTGGCCCACAATGCCGCCCGGGATGAAGCGTGCGGCGTCCTGGCCAAGGGGCTGCGCCTGGCGTTAACGGCGCTGCTGCTCAATTACGAGGGGGAACCGGAGCTGACGTTGGGGCGCTGGGGTTTCCAGCTGATGACCCGCACCCCACGACCGCCGCGCGAGGCCCAGCCGCCTGCGCCGCAGCCAGAACCCGCGCCCGCCTGACGCGTTAAGAACCCTCACCCCAGCCCACTCCCTACGGGGGGGAGGGGGCCCGATTCCCTCCCCCTCCCAGGGGGAGGGTTAGGGTGGGGGTCCAGAATAGCCTTACTTTGCGCCCGGACGGCCGTGGCACTTTTTATACTTCAGGCCGCTGCCGCAGGGGCATGGATCATTCCGGCCCACTTTCGGCTCCTTGCGGATGGTTGGTTCCCCAGGCGCAAGCTGCCTATGCGTGGTGCTGGGCCGTTCGCCACGCCCGGCAGCACGCTGTTCCTCCCTGGCCCGCGCGGCGGCATTTTCGGCTTCCCAGGCAGCTTGCTTGTGTAAGCCAGTGTAGGTCTGGATAATGTCGTATGGCCGAGGTAGATTCTCTGGCTCCTCTTCTAGCAGCTCCAGGTAATCCTCATACTCGCCAATGATCCAGGTTTCGATGGCGTTGGCGGCAAACAAAGCTTCGATCTGCTCCAGACGCGACTTGTCGCCCAGGTGGGCCAGCTCCAGCGCCGCCCAGGTCCACAACTCGTCAGGATCATCAGCGCCGACGATGGGCTCATCTCCCTCGGGCAGAGGTGGCAGCAGTTGGTGCAGGGTGTTGATAACGGCCGTCCGGTGTTCTGGTTCCTTGCGGGCAATCATGCTTAAAACGCCCGTGGCTGCGGTACGGCCGTTTTCATAAGCAGCTTCATCCAGGACCAGTTCGGTGAACACCGGCAGCGCCGCTGCCCCATAATGGGGCAGCTCAGTGTCAAACCACTCAAGGAGGTGCTCCCGCTCCTCATCGCGGAAAATGTCGCCAAAGATGGGCAGCGCCGCCAGGGAACGGGCGGCAATGAGCAGATTCCCGGCGTGGATATCGCTGTAGCCACGTGGATCATCCATTTCATCCGCCATCTCATATCGTTCTTCGGGGGCGGTACGCAGCAGGTCGAGCAGGGCCGGTTCCAGCTCTTCGTGGCGCGCCTGGCAGGTGCGGATCAGATCGAGATCCGGCGTGCGCCCGGCATTTTCTAGAGCATCAATCAATTCATCGGTCGAAAAGGTGTTGTCATTCATGCTTTTCTCCTTCGAAAATAATCCACAGATTACACAGATTTCGCAGATTAGAAGTAAATCTGTGTAATCTGCGAAATCTGTGGATTTTCATTTATGGTGTTGAGCTTGCGCTCATGAAGTCTCCTTTGAGAGTGTAGGGCGATTTGGTTGTAGTTTAAGTTTTAAATCGGGTAATCACCCTCACCCCAGCCCTCTCCCT
>CAUJGI010000488.1 GCA_963169155.1 Chloroflexota bacterium | reverse complement strand
GGCTATCCTGTCAGGTAAACATTCGTCTACAACTGATTATCAAATTCGACATTTATTTTGTCGAAAGTTTTTGCCTGTCGGGGATCGCAATTTTTGCTCATTCAATTGTCAAGATGCTTGTTCATGGTTTTGAACCATGCCGAAAAAACCCAATCTTTCTCCCCGCACGGGGCGCGCAGCGCCCTCGTGCGGGATGCCTACTGAGCGGTTTGCTGAAATTACTCAATTACCCAATTACGATTTGTAATTGAGTAACTATCGCCTGACTTCCGTGATTTGCTCGCTGCTGCGGATGCGGGAGATGCCGCCGCCGCCTTCCACGCTGCGCCCGCCGCTGAAGCCGCGAAAGTACGGTTCGCCGAGAAGCTGGGCGCGGGTGGCAGCGAACAGGGTGCCCGGCAGGCAGGTGAGCAGCGGCGAGAAACATTCGCGAGTTTGTGCAGGGGTTTCCCACCCAAAATCCAGGCCAGGATGATTGGCTAACGCGCTGTCCTGGGGTGCAATCGCTGCCACCCACCGACCAATCGCTTTGGCCGCCGTCACCAGCTCCAGCGCCCGCCCCTCATCCCAGCCGCCCGCACCGATGAAGATGGTGGGCGTGGCCACCTGCCGCCCAAAATATTGCAGATGGGCCCATTCTTCCGTGTCTTGGGCAACGGCCGTATCCCCACTCGCCTCCAAAACTTTGGCCGCGCTGAACAGCGCCGTGCCGTAATTTGGCCCGGCACCGCAAAAGACAAACTGGTCCGCGTCGCGCCACGCCTCGGCCGCCTGCCGGGTGGTCTTGTCGCTGAGGGCGATGGTTTGGGCCATGAGTTCGGCCGTGTGGGCCAGCTCGCGGCGCAGCTTGTTGGCTGCGGCTTTGCTGAGATGGCCGCGATTTTCGCCCAGCTGAATGGCGCACAAATACAGCGCCAGCTGGGAAGCGACGTAGCTGCGCGTGCCGGGCACAATTAAACCTTGCAGCTCGGCGGGGAGGAGCGGTACGGCCGTTTCCAACACATATTCTGCCGCTTGCCCTAGTGGGCCAGCTGGATTGCCGGTGAGGGCAACGGCCGTGGCTCCGGCTTGCCGCGCCAGGGCCATCGCCTCCACGGTGCGGCTCACCCCGCCGCTGACGGACACCGCCAGGACCAGGTTGCTGCCCCGGCCCGTCTCCGGCAAAAAGCCGACGGCGTAGCGGGCAAACTGCATGGCGGTAAGCGGTTCGCAGGGCAGCCCGGCCAGCTGCTCAAAGGCCAGCTCCGCGTTGAGCGGGGCAAAAAAGCTGTCGCCGCAGCCGGTGGTGAAAACCCGCGTTATTTTTTGGCTGAGGGCGGGCGTGAGGGTGTGACGAACGGCCGTAACCAGATCATCGATTATCGCCAGAACCATCTCTGGCAGGGTATCTACTTGCTGGTGCAGCGGGGAGCGATTTATCTCGGTCATGGCTCTCTTTTTTGGGGGTGCCTTAACAGATTTCTTAAGTGTTATACAGGACAATGATTGGGAAATTAGTCATGGCAGCGCAGGTCGTGTTTCAGTTTAAAAATGGCAAAGAACGTATCGCTAAATGGGTAGTGTGCCCTGTCCTTTAGCCGACACATCTTTGACCATAAGCGGGCCATTTTACCATGGGAGTGGTGGAGCTGTTAACAATGAAGACACAATTGAAGATGCCTCAGCGGTTCGTTTTATTTTTCCTCTTTTTAGGTGGACTGATTTGGCTGCCCGGCTTTCGCACGCCATCTTTGGCGGCGACGATTACTGTGACGACAACGGTGGATGAGAGTGATGGCAGCTGCCTGGATGGCGACTGTTCGCTGCGGGATGCGTTGGCAACGGCCGTTCCCGGCGACACCATTCTCATTCCTTCCGGCGACTACGTGCTGACCCTGGGCCAACTGCTGGTCGATCGGGATTTAACCCTGGACGGTGCCACACCTGCCCCGGTGATTGACGGCAATGCTACGTCTCGGGTGCTGGAAATCTCGGGAATTGTCTCCATGACGCTAAAAAATGTACTGCTTACCAACGGCAGCGACGTGGATGGTGGTGGCGTGGCCATTTTGGGCGGCGGCCAGCTGACGATAATCGACAGCGAGATTCGCGGCAACAGCGCCAGCGGCAACGGTGGCGGCATTTACCTAGGCAACCAGGGTGCGATTCACCTGGTGAGCGGCGGCATCAGCCAAAACAGCGCGGGCATTAGCGGCGGCGGCGTTTACAACATGAATGGCTTGCTGTGGCAAACCGGCGGCGTGATCGAAGACAACACAGCGCCGATCGGTGGTGGCGTATTGGTCAATTTGGAGGATGCGGCTTACGTGCTGGACGCTGGTTTGGTGCAGTCCAACAGCGCCTCTTCCGTGGAGTTTGGCGGCGGGGCAGTATACGTTGCTGCCGGAACTGTCACGGTGAATGGCGGGGAAATTTACCAGAACAGCGGCGCGCGCGGCGGCGGCATCCAGTCGGCCAATGGCCAGGTGGTGCTGAATGGCGGCATCATCAAGGAAAACACGGCCGAATACGGCGGGGGCGTTTACCTGACGTTTCCCGAAGCGTTCATGACCCAAAACGGCGGGCAAATCAGTGGGAATGCGTCTACCAGCATCGATTTTGGCGGCGGCGGCGTGTTTGCCTTCCAGGGCAGCATGGCCCTGACTGACGGGCAGATCACCAACAACACGGCCGTTGCCGATGGCGCAGGCATCAATATGCGCTTTGGCGTCTTAACCGTCACCGGCGGCGCGGTGCAAGACAACACCGCGGGCCGTTATGGCGGCGGCATTTTTGCCGATTTTGCCACGCTTTCCGTGACCGATTTGCAGCTGGGTGGCAACACGGCCGTTGATGGGGCAGGCCTCTACCTGGCCCCTACGGCAAACCTGGATGTGATGAATACGGCCGTGTACAGCAATACCGCCTCGGCCAGCGGTGGCGGTCTGATGCTCTTGGGCAGCACCACCCTCACCAATACCACGGTGAGCGGCAACCAGGCGCTGGTCAACGGTGGCGGTTTGTGGCTGGCGGCAGGCACGGTCGCTCTGGAAAACGTCACCATTGCCGAGAATGAGGCGGCCAGCGGCGGTGGTCTGTTCAATGAAAATGCGGCGGTGACTCTGCACAACACGCTGGTAGCGGGCAATGCGGCCACTGCTGGCCCGGACTGCGGCGGCAGCACCTATACCAGCGGCGGTTACAACCTGTTCCAGGATGCTACAGACTGCATCCTCACCGGCAGCGCCGCTGGGGACATTTTTGGCGAAGATCCGCAGTTGGAAGCGCTTACCCTGGCGGGTGCGGCGACCTACCTTCACCCGCTGCCCGCCACCAGCCCGGCGGTAGATACCGGGGACCCCAGCAATTGTCCCAGCGGTGACCAGCACAATCGGCTTCGCCCGATGGATGGAAACTCGGACGACACGGCCGTTTGCGACATTGGCGCGTATGAGTATGGTTTTCCCCTGCGGGTGGGTGATGTGACGGTGACGGAAAGTGCCAGTGGTTCGGTACTGGCCAGCTTCCCGGTGACGCTCGACTTTGCGGCCCCGGTGACCATTACCGTGGCCTATGCCAGCGGTGACCAGACGGCCGTGGCGGGGTTGGATTATGCGGCCGTTTCCGGCATGCTTACCTTCGAGCCGGGGCAGACGAGCCAGACGGTGGTAGTGCCCATTCTCGACGATGTATTGGATGAAGCGGCCGAAACGTTTGTAGTGACGCTGAGTAACCCGGTCAACGCCTTTTTGGCCAAGGCCAATGGCGTGGGCACGATCAACGACAACGACGCCGCGCCGAAGCTCGCGATTCAAGATGCCAGTCTGGTGGAAGGCGACCGCAACAGCCAGCCGCTCGTCTTTACCGTGACGCTGGAAGCGCCCAGTGGCCAAACTGTTCAGGTGAGTTATGCCACGGTGGATGGTACGGCCGTTGCTGGAGTGGACTATACGGCCGTTTCTGGCACAGTAACCTTCAATCCTGGCCAGACCAGCCAGACCATTGCCGTGCCCGTCTTTGGCGATCTGCTACCGGAGCAGAATGAGACGTTCACCGTACTGCTGAGCAGTCCGCAAAATGCAACCTTCAGCCAAAGCCAGGCGATTGGCACGATTGTGGACAATGAACCGGTGACGCCTACCACGCCGGAGTACACTGTTTATCTGCCGGTGGTCATACGGCCGTAGTGCAGATTGGCCCAATCTCTATCGACGAGCCGCCGGGAATGATGTGTGGATCAGGTCATGAATTTCCCAGCCGAGTGCCCCGGCGCACCAGCTCTGGTTGCCTAAAATGACCACATCGAGCGCCTGGTCCGGGTAATGGTAAAGGCGGCAGCTAACGCCATCCTCCTCACCCGTGTGCCCCCAG
>CAUJGI010000487.1 GCA_963169155.1 Chloroflexota bacterium | reverse complement strand
ATGAACCCACCATCGCCACGCTGAAGGCACTGTCCAACGTGGAACCGCAAGGCATGATCAGCGCCTCCACCAACTTTAGCGAAGGACGGCAGGAAGGCGGCGAGCTGGAACACTACATTGGCGTGGCCACTACGGCCGTGGCCCCAGATGGCCTGGCCCGGCTGGAAGTGGCGGCGACGACCTGGGCCGTGTTTGAGTCGGTCGGTCCGTTCCCGGAAACGCTGCAAAACATCTGGGGCCGCATTTACGCCGAATGGTTCCCCACGTCCGGCTACGAGCAGGTACATGGGCCAGAAATTTTGTGGAACGAAGGCAAGGATGTGACGTCGCCGACGTTTCGCAGTGAAATCTGGATTCCGGTGAAGAAAAGTTAACCAACCCAGACACGCGAGGGTTATGCTAAAAACAAGACGGCGGTATCGAGGCAAACCGATACCGCCGTCTTGTATTATCCGGTGTTATTGGGGAAAGGTTTTTGGCCATGAAGGTTGGCCACTATCTGCCAATCACTGAAACTGGTAAAAGTTGCCTGTAGTTTAGGCAGAGATCGTCTTTCGTTCGTTGTCCAAACCGTTTATGGCCGTGTTGTTTGACAAATTGGGTGTCTTGTTGCATAAAAAGATCGACCCGCAGTCATTCACCAGCTTGCATCCTTGCTTCCAGCCAAACGAGAAGATGTCATGGAACGACTCAAATTATCTTTTCTTGGTTCGCCCCAGATTGAGCGAGAGGGTGAACGGCTGGCCATCAAATCCAGCAAAGCCCTGGCGCTCCTGGCTTACCTGGCCCTGGCTCGATGTTGTGAACCAAACAATGGCACGGCTTGAGCAGCCAGCGGCTGTTTCAACAAAGGGCTTCTCATCCTGATTGAGCCCGGTTTTCATCACCATCTTTCCTTAGCTTGCAAGGTGCTTATGTCCAGTGACTTATTGCAAACAAAACTATATGTGCCCCGCTTACGGCAGTCTCTCGTCCCTCGCCCCCATCTCATCGAAACACTAAACCGGGGGCTAAACCGCAAACTAACCCTTATCTCAGCCCCGGCGGGTTTCGGTAAGACGACCCTCGTCAGTGAATGGATTGCTGGTGGTAAACGGCCGTTTGCCTGGCTTTCCCTCGATGAAAGGGACAGTGACCTTACCCGCTTTCTCACCTACTTCATCGCAGCGTTGCAGACGGTGGCTGCCAAAACTGGAGACCAACTGCTGGAGCGGCTGCAAAACCCACAGCCCCCGCCTCCCGAAACCCTCCTCACTGATTTGCTGAACACCATCGCCGCAATGCCCGAGCCGTTTGGGCTCGTTTTGGACGATTACCATGTCGTCGATGCCCCTCAGGTTGATCAGGCGTTGGCATTTGTGCTAGAAAATCTGCCGCCGCAGATGCACCTGGTCCTCACCACCCGCGAAGACCCCAATTTTCCCCTGCCTCGATGGCGGGTTCGCCGCCAGTTGGCCGAACTGCGGGCCAGCGACTTACGCTTTACCGTGGGGGAAACGGCCGAATTTCTCAGCCAGGTGATGGGGCTTAACCTTTCAGAAGATCATATCGCTATGCTGGAAGCCCGCACCGAAGGCTGGATTGCCGGTCTTCAGCTTGCCGCTCTTTCCATGCAGGGGCGAAAAGATGTTTCTGGGTTTATTGAAGCTTTTGCCGGGGACAATCGCCACATTGTCGATTACCTAGTCGAGGAAGTTCTCGAACGCCAGCCGGAACCAATCCGCCACTTCTTGCTCCAGACAGCTATTCTCGACCAATTGAACGGCCCGCTGTGCGAAGCCGTTACCCTGCAACCGAACGGTAGTGCCCGGTTACAGGCTCTGGAACAAGGTAACTTTTTCCTCATTCCGCTAGACGACAGGCGCTATTGGTATCGTTACCATCACCTTTTTGCCGACGTGCTTCGTCTGCATCTACAGGCAGAGCTATCCCAACAGGTGCCCGCGCTTCACCGGCGGGCCAGCGCCTGGCATGCGCAGAACGGCTGGCCCGCCGAAGCCATCCGCCACGCACTGGCTGGAGAAGATTTTGAGCAAGCGGCAAATCTGATCGAAAGATCGGTGCCGGAAATGCAACAGAACAGACAAGAAGCCAGGTTGCTTAGCTGGTTTCAGGCACTTCCTGAAAGCGTGTACCGTAACAGACCTGTGCTCACATTGCACTACGCCGGAACCCTGCTGCAAAATGGTCATCTCGATGGTGTTGAACCCCGGTTACGTCAAGCTGAACGGTGGCTGGAAATGCCAGCAGATAGTCGTGAGCAACCAATTTATGTCGATGAAGCGGATTTTCAACGGCTCCCTGGCTCGGTGGCTATGTACCACGCCGGAATTGCTTTGATTCGGGGGGAAGTAGCGAATACGATACGATACGCCGAGCAGGTGCTTGAACTCGCACCTGCGGATGCTCAACTCCTTCGTGGTGCGGCCACATCACTCCTGGGGCTTGCTTTCTGGACCAGCGGTGATCTAGAAAAGGCCTATCAGATGTTTGCTGAGGGTATGGCTTACCTGCAGCGGGTCGGGTTCATCTCCGATTTAATCGGAGGGTCTGTTACCCTGGCAGATATACGGATTACGCAGGGCCGTCTGCGCGAGGCAATGGACATCTACAAACATGGATTGCAGCTTGCCACAAAACAGGCTCCTCCCCTGCGCGGTGCAGCAGATATGCATGTGGGTATGAGTGATCTCTATCGCGAGCACAACGATTTAGATTCCGCCAGGCAGCACCTGATGAAAAGCAAGGAATTGGGTGAAATTAACGGCTTACCGAAAAACCCGTATCGCTGGCGCATCGCGATGGCTCGATTACGAGAAGCCGAGGGCGATCAGGCTGGTGCGCTTGACCTGCTTGAGGAAGCAGCGCCCCTGTATGTGGGTGATTTTTCACCAAATTTTCGTCCTGTACAGGCGTTGAAAGCCCGTGTGTGGCTAGCCCAAGGAAGATTGGATGAGGCCCTCGGTTGGGTGCGTCAGCGGGGATTGTCTGCCGAGGACGAGCTTAGCTATTTGCGTGAGTTTGAGCATCTTACGCTGGCTCGGCTGCTTTTGGCATGTTGGGAAAACGGCCGTTCTCCCAACGCACTCCATGAAGCAGCAGCCCTGTTAGATCGCCTGCTTTACTTTGCGGAAGAGGGTGGCCGGATGGGCGTAGCCATCGAAATCCTGGTGCTCCAGGCCCGCGCCCGTCAACTGCAGGGCGATATTCCTGCTGCGCTTGCAGCCCTGGGGCGTGCCCTGGATTTGGCTGAGCCGGAAGGCTATGTGCGCCTCTTTTTGGATGAAGGTGCACCTTTGATCGAGCTGCTGCGTGAAACGACCGTACAGGGAAAGATGCCAGGGTATGCCCAAAAGTTGCTAGAAGCATTCAAAAAAGAGCAGGCCAGCAGCGACAGCGCTCCACATACGCCGCCGCACGCCCTGGTGGAGCCGCTCAGTCAGCGGGAGCTGGCCATTCTGCGCTTGTTCCAAACCGAACTCTCCGGGCCAGAAATTGCTGATGAACTCGTGATTGCTCTAAGCACGGTTCGCACCCACACCAAGGGTATCTACAGCAAGCTCAACGTCAACAGCCGCCGTGCGGCCGTTAATCGCGCCATCGAACTGGGCTTGATATAAGCCTAAAACGCACACCTGAAAATGTCCTCCATGAATCCTGCTTTATTTCTCCGGCGGGGTTTTAACGTGCTTGACCGCATCCCCTAATCTCCCCACACGAACTCCCCACATGTGGGGAAGACCCCTCCCCACACTCATTTATAAACTGTCCTCTATCAAACCCAAACAGGCAGAGATGCCAGGTGTCAGGCTCTGACACATATTTTAACGGTTTAAAAAGGAGACAAAACGATGAATACCAGGTCCGAGGTTTCGATTTTCAGGCTCTATTTACTGAGAGCCATGTATGCGTTCATGGCGATTGGGCTGGCAATATATAAATTGCCCGCGATTTTCAACCCCCCTGCAAACTTGTCGACCATGAGCAGTGTTGTGCTCAGTGTGCTCGCTGGGCTAGGGCTCTTGGCAGGGGTAGGAATTCATCGCCCACTCAAGATGCTACCACTGCTGTTCTTCGAGTTTATGTGGAAGGCTGTCTGGGTTCTGGCGTTCGCGCTCCCCCAATGGTCTGCTGGGCAGTTAGCGCCGGACGTTCAAGAGGTACTGATCAACAACCTCATGGGTATTGTGTTGATACCGCTTGTGATGCCTTGGGGCTATGTCTTCAATCAGTATGTGAAGATGCCCGGCGATCCTTGGATGAAGCAAATTGCTCTGAATCAGGAAGGTCGCACGACAGGCAGCGAAGCCTAGTGTCGTAATTTACAACCCATCTCATGAATTTATAAGGAGACAAAATGCAAGTGACAACCCCGAGACTCATCCGTTGGGCAGGCTTATCTGCCATGGTAGCAGGGATTATTTTTACCGTTGTTCAACCAACCCATGCACCTATCAATAGCAGTACATTCTTCATCATCACCTCCTTCAAAATCTCCATATCAATCTTTGGTCTGCTCGGTATTGCGGGGCTCTATGCCAGACAGGTGGAAGAAACTGGTTGGTCGGGTTTGGCTGGTTATCTTTTGCTAACCATCTATTATGCAGTTCAGATGTGCATTTCCTTCATCGTACCTACAGTCCTGCCGCTGTTGACGGCCGTAGCGCCAACATTTGTAGAAAGTGTATTGCAGTTATCAAATGGGGCTGGCAGCCCAACCAACCTTGGCAGCCTCACAACAATCTATGCGTTAGCATCGATACTTTATGTCCTTGGCTCCCTGCTATTTGGCATAGCTACGTTCCGCGCGCGCATCCTGCCGCGTGGGGCGGCTGCCTTACTCGCCGTATCCGGTCCTTTGGCGGGCACCATGTTTGCCCTGCTTCCCTATCAGCTCGTCCAGTTGACGTCGATACCAATAGGGGCTGCTCTGGTCTGGCTGGGATACGCCCTCTTCTTTGAACGACGCGGGGAACCGTTTGAATCCTTGCGTAATCAGGAAATCATTTCACAAGAACCAGGCAAAGCAGCTTGAGACCGACAAATCTTTTCAAGGAGTTTAAAAATGAAAGCGAATATCCAAAATAACAATCAAATGCAAGTACCGGCAAGAAAGGCTCAGACGTCGTGGTGGTTTCCTGCCGGGTTGGTTTTAATTAGTATCATCCCGATCTTCTTCGGCGCGCTCCGACTCAACCAATTGATCAGCGGGGCAGAGATCACACCCGACAACGCACGCTTCTTTGCATCACCTTCGCCTGTGGTCATCCACATTATTAGCTCGGCGATCTATGCCCTGCTCGGCGCGTTCCAATTTGCGAGTCGTCTTTGGACGCGCGGGAACAAATGGCACCGCTGGGTTGGTCGGCTTCTGGTTCCATTAGGATTAGCCGTGGGACTCTCCGGACTCTGGATGACGCTCTTCTATGACTACCCAGAAGGTGCCAGCAGACTACTTTATGGATTACGCCTCTTTTTCGGATCTGGCATGGTCGTGTCCATCATCATCGGATTCATCTCGATCCGTCAGCGTAATGTCAGTCAGCACCAAGCCTGGATGACACGCGCCTATGCCATTGGGATGGGGCAGGCCACACAAGTGTTGACCGGACTGGTTGGAGCCTTGACGCTTGGCGAAGTAAATGAGTTTGAAAATGCTTTGTTGATGGGTGCAGGCTGGGTGATCAACCTCGCCGTTGCTGAATGGATCATTCGCAGGCGGCCCACCCAGCAGGCTCGCACCGCATAGATTTGGCTATTGATATCAACTTTTATAGCAAAGGAAGAAATTTTAAAATGAAAGCAATTGTGGCAACTCAATACGGCGGACCTGAAGTTCTGCAAATCAAAGAGATTGAAAAACCAACCCCTAAAGACAACGAGATTTTGATTAAAGTGCACGCCACCAGCGTCACGGCCGGGGACTTCCGCATGCGGAGCTTTACCGTTCCGCCCCTGTTGTGGCTCCCTGCCCGGATTGCTTTGGGCCTTAGAAAACCCAAGCAGCCGATCTATGGCATGGAGCTGGCCGGAGAAGTGGAAGCGATTGGCAAGGATGTGACGCGCTTCAAGGTTGGTGACCAGGTGTTTGCATCTACCCTGACCGAGAATTTTGGCGGCTACGCCCAATACAAATGCTTCCCCGAAGCGGGAATGGTGGCAATAAAACCGGCCAATATGAGTTATGAGGAAGCTACGGCCGTTCCTATCGGAGCCACCACCGCATTACGCCTGCTGCGCAAAGGTAACATCCAGCGCGGACAAAAGGTCTTGATTTACGGCGCTTCGGGTAGTGTAGGCACGTATGCCATTCAGCTTGCCAGGTATTTCGGGGCGGAAGTGACCGGCGTTTGCAGCACTGCCAACCTGGAGATGGTGAGATCTTTGGGAGCCGATTATGTTCTCGACTATACAAAAGAGAAGATTTCATCCAGAGCTGAACGGTATGACGTTATCTTTGATGCGGTAGCAAAACTCCCCAAATCAGAAGCCGTCAAAGCACTTGCTCAGAACGGGGCCTACGTGACGATGGCCAAGATGGACTCAAAAGAAAGCATGGAAAATCTGGTTTTCATCAAGGAGCTCATTGAGGCCGGTGAGCTTAAAGTGGTGATTGACCGGTGTTATCCGCTGGAGCAAATGGTCGAGGCACATCGCCATGTTGATACGGGACGCAAAAAAGGGAATGTGGTTATCTCCGTGGGGCATAACTCATGACAAATGATCAGCCAGTAAAACCGGATGAGGATCCACCGACAATGTATCAAATCCGGATCAAAGGGCACTTAAGTCAGCCATGGTTGGCCTGGTTTGAAGGTTTAACCATCACGTTGGAGGAAGATGGCAACACTCTTTTAACGGGTTCCATGCTTGATCAGGCTGCCCTGCATGGCATATTGAAGAAGGTACGCGACTTAGGCCTGCCTTTGCTATCGGTGAATTCCGTAAGTGAGTAAATCATGCATCCATTCACTTTTTTCTTCATTCGGATAATTCTCATTGGGCTTGGCGCGACCTTCATGTTTGACCTTTGGGGCCTGTTCCTCAAGCACACCTTCAAAATAGTGCCGTCGAATATTTGCCTTGTTGGGCGTTGGCTGCGATATATGCCAGAGGGGATTATTCAGCACGCCAACATTGCTGCTGCGCCTGCGAAAAAAGCAGAATGCGTCGTGGGGTGGGTGGGACATTACACAATTGGTATTGGGTTTACGGCCGTTTTTGTTGCAGCGCTTGGCAATAATTGGTTACAGCATCCAACCTTGTTTCCGGCAGTCCTCTTTGGTGTCGTTACGGTTATTGCGCCCTTTTTCATCATGCAGCCCGCCTTTGGGTTAGGGATTGCCGCAGCAAAAACGGCCAATCCCTGGCAGGCAAGGGTTCGGAGTTTGATGAATCACCTGGCGTTTGGCCTGGGGCTTTACGTGTTTGGGCTAATCGTTGGCTGAGTGTTGTAGATTGTGCGGGGGGGAGCCATTTCTGATCAAACTTTGAACCCGGCAATCGGCCAGGCGCATGATGGGTGCAGGCAAAAAATTGGCAGTTGACGGAATGGTAAGTTTAACGCCTACCTTACAAAAATCGGTGGGTTGCAAAACCTTTTCCAGGTAGACGTATTGCAAGTAGGTGGCCAACATCATTTGCTCCCTCGCTTATATTAACTTTTCCTCGTAAGCAAAAAACGGCCGCTTCCCTAGTGAGGAATGGCAGCTTTTTTACCAGTCGGGGCAGCCGGATTTGAATCGAGAAGCTTCACTGGCTGATCACAACTTCTCCGAAAGTACTGAGAATGGCATAGTAGCCCGTGATAAAGGAACTGCTGACATGCCTCGCTATGAATTTACCAAGTCGCCAGAATCCATTGATATGGAGGCCATTGTTCAGGCGTTGGTCAGATTGCCCATGAAGCCCGACTTCACTTTGTGATTTTATGAAACATTATCTGCTCCTTTCAACCAGAAACCGTTCTGTTTCTGCAAATTACGGGTTAATTGTTTTGTTAACAGTAACATAACAAACGGTTAACCTGCTATTGATATGGTTTCCAAAAGGCAAGGATATAGTACGACTGTTATGAACAAACGGCCGTTACTCACCAATACGGCTTAAACCAAACCTTTGTGAGGAGAAACCATGCGTAAATATCAGTTACATACGTTTATTCCCATGGCCCTGATTTTCATCCTGGTGGCCATCGCCACTGCCTGTTCCGGCGGTCAGACGGCTGAACCGGCAGCCGAAGCCACAATGGAAACGGCCGTAGAAGCCGCTCCCGTCGGCGACGCTCCCGTCGGCGACGAAGCGCTCGCTGAATTGATTGCCGCCGCGCAAGCCGAAGGCGCACTGACCACCATCGCCCTGCCCCACGACTGGTGCAACTACGGCGAAATGATCAGCAGCTTCAGCGAAAAGTACGGCATCGCCATCAACGAACTCGACCCCAATGCCGGTTCCGGCGACGAGTTGGAAGCCATCCGCGCCAACAAAGATAACACTGGCCCCCAGGCCCCCGACGTGATTGACGTTGGTTTCGCCTTTGGCCCGCAAGCTCAGGACGAAGGGCTGATCCAGCCCTATAAAGTTGCTACCTGGGACACCATCCCCGCCGACCTGAAAGACGCCGATGGCTACTGGTATGGCGACTATTACGGCGTCCTGGCTTTCCAGGTGAACAGCGATGTGGTCAGCAACGTGCCCCAGGATTGGGCCGATTTGCTCAAGCCGGAATACAACGGCCAGGTGGCTTTGGCCGGCGACCCCCGCACCTCCAACCAGGCCATCCAATCGGTGTACGCTGCCGCTCTGGCGAATGGCGGCACGCTCGACGATGCTGCGCCTGGCCTGGATTTCTTCGCCCAACTGAATCAGGCGGGTAACTTTGTGCCGGTCATCGCCAAACAAGGCACGTTGGCGACCGGCGAAACGCCGATTGTCGTTCGTTGGGACTACCTGGCCCTGACCGACCGCGATACCTTCGGTGACAACCCCAACACGGAAATCGTCATCCCGGATAACGGCGTGTTTGGCGGCGTCTACGTGCAGGCTATCAGCGCCTACGCGCCCCATCCCAATGCGGCCAAATTGTGGATGGAATACCTCTACTCGGACGAAGGGCAACTGATCTGGCTGGAAGGCTACTGCCATCCCATCCGCTACAACGATCTGGTCGCCCGCAACGTTATCCCGCAAGCGCTGGCCGACAAACTGCCCTCGGCGGAACTGTACGCCAAAGCCGTCTTCCCCACCATCGCCCAGTTGGAAACGGCCAAAACCCTCATCACTGAGCAGTGGGACAGTGTGGTGAGCGTAGACGTGACGGAATAAGAGCGAAGATTAGAGACTGGAGACTGGTACTCGTATTTGGTAATTGTCATACATCAATACATCGTGAATCGCAAAAAGCACCTTAACAACCAAATAACCATCAATACATCGTAGAAACCACCTGTCGCGTCAAACGGGCTGCGTACTGAAATGTGGTAAGTGCTATTCGACCGCTACGCCTGAGC
>CAUJGI010000486.1 GCA_963169155.1 Chloroflexota bacterium | reverse complement strand
CGATGAGGTGTGGCTGGGGCAGCAGGTGGCTCCGCTGGCGGCTCGCGCCATTGCCGAGATGGCCGCCGAGGGATACGCCGAATCGGCGCTGACGCTGAGCTACCGGCTGGACATGCGCTACAAAGGGCAGTCGCACGAGCTGACGGTGCCGTGGGCGTCTGGGGAGAGTGACGTGACGGCGCTGTTCCACGCGGCGCACGAGCAGCGCTACGGTTATCGCCTGCCGGAGGGCGAAATGATTGAGGTGGTGACGCTGCGGGTAACGGCCGTTGCCCCCGTCGAACCGCCCCAAATTCCGCAAGACCCGCCGGGTGACGCCGACGCCAGCGCGGCTGTTGTGGGGCACAAGCCAGTCTGGTTTAAGCAGCAGCCGCAGCCAACCGCGTTGTACGACCGGGCCAAGCTGCGTCCCGGTCACCGGTTTGATGGTCCAGCCGTAGTCTTCCAGTATGACACCACCATTGTGATTCCGCCGGGATGGGAAACGGCCGTTGACCCCTTTCACAACCTGGTTTTGACCAAAAATCCTTAACCCAGCAGGGCGAGACAGGCGGGGGAAAGGTGTTGGTCATGGGCCAGGTTGTTGACCGCCTGTCTCGCCCCTACCAAAATTTCGATATCTGGTATTGCTGTTAATCATCGTTACATTTTGCCAGGATCGTCAATCTGGCTGATAATGCATGGTGGCTGGCTGCCCCGGCTTGGGAAGATGGTAGGGGTGGAACGGCCGTAATTCATATACCAGGAAGAGAGAACGCAAGATGGCAGACAAATCACTTGATAAAGGTTCAAGCGGCGAAGACATTCGCTACGATCACAAATGGGGCTTCACCGACACCTACTTCAAACTTAATCCCGATAAAACCGTGACCGTGACCGGCAGTCGGTATGCGCTGTCGGGCACCGTCATGCACGAATTTTTGCCCTTTGTCGAGGAAATGCTCGACATCAAACTTGATTACGCCAACCTCAAGCCAGAAGTGCAGAACAAGCCAGTCACCCCGGCTCGGCCAAATGATGCGTTTTACCAGGCCGTTCTGGCTCAGCTTTCCCCAGACAAAGTTTCCCTTGAAGATCGCCAGCGGCTGATCCACAGCCACGGCCAGACGACGGCCGATGAGGTGTATAAGGTGCTCTACGGGGCGCTGGACCGCGTCGTTGATTTGGTGCTTTTTCCAGAAAGCCAGGAGGATGTTGAGCGCATCATTCAGCTGGCCGGGCAGCACGATGTTTGCCTGGTGCCTTATGGCGGCGGCACCAGCGTGAGCTGTGCCTTGCAGCTGCCCCAAAACGAAACCCGCTCCATTGTGGCGGTGGATATGCGGCGCATGGACAAGATTTTGTGGATCGACCACGAGAATTTTCGGGCTGGGGTCCAGGCGGGCATCTATGGCAAGGATTTGGAAGCGCGGTTAGAGCGGGTGGGGTACACCAGCGGTCACGAGCCGGACAGCCTGGAGCTGTCCACCCTGGGCGGTTGGATTGCCACCAATGCCAGCGGCATGAAGAAGAACCGGTACGGCAACATCGAAGACATCGTCGAATCGGTGACGATGGTGACGGCCCGCGGCGTGATCGAGTCGGGACCAGCCATGCCGCGCCAATCGCTGGGCATCGACCCAAAGCAGGTGGCTTTTGGCAGCGAGGGCAATCTGGGCATCATCACCAGCGCGGTGATTAAGATTCACAAACTGCCGGAAGCGAATAAGTATGGGTCGCTGGTATTTCCGACGTTTAAGCAGGGCACTGATTTCCTGTACGAGCTGGCCCAGACCGGCACGCTGCCTGCGAGCATTCGTCTGCTGGACAACATTCAGTTCCGGTTTGGCTCGGCGCTCAAGGGTGAACCGACGCGCATGGAGGCCATCGTTGGTGCCATTCAGAAGTTTTTCTTGCTGAAAGTGAAGAAATTCGATCCTAATGAACTGTGCGCGGCGACGATTGTGATGGAAGGGACGAAGGAGCAGGTGGAGTACCAAGCTAAGCTGATTAACCGGTTGGCGAAGAAACACGGCGGCATTGCTGGTGGAGCAACGAATGGCAAGCGGGGCTACATGCTCACCTACGCCATTGCCTACATCCGCGACTTTTTGACCGATTTCCACATCATCGGTGAGACGTACGAGACGACGGTGCCGTGGAACAAGGTGCAGGCGGTGCTGGATTCGGTGGCGGTGCAGGTGTTTAAGAAACACGCGGAGTATGGGCTGCCGGGACGGCCGTATATCTCCCCGCGCATCACCCAACTGTACCACACCGGAGTGTGCATCTACTTCACCCACGGCTTTTCGACGATGGGCGTGGAGAATCCAGACCAGATTTTTAGCGAAATTGAACATTCGCTGCGTGAAACGATTATGGCGGCGGGGGGATCGATTTCCCACCATCACGGCGTGGGCAAGATTCGCAAAGATTTTATGAAACACACCATTTCTCCGGCCGCCGTTCAGCTGATCAAAGACATCAAAACGGCCAACGATCCGCAAAATATCTTTGGCATTCGCAATAACATTTTTGCGGAATCGGCCGAGCCTGAGCTGGCAGTCGAGAATGCGATGTAAGAGAAACGGCCGCTTTCGCGGCAGAGGAGTGTGAATGAACAATAAAACGTTACGCGCTGTCCTGTTTGGCGCGCTGGGTGTCCTGATTTTGTTGATTATTGTGGCGGCTGTGCTGCTGCTGCAAAATGGGTCAACGGCCATTGCCCCCGAACCCACGGCCGCAGTGGTCGCCGATGTGCCGACGGACGTGCCGGTCACCGAAGCGGCTGCTTCGCCCACCGTGCTGCCCCCGGCGGTGGTGGTAATTTTGCCCACCAACACGCCGCTGCCCTCCCCGACGCCGACGGCCACGCTGCCCGCTACGGAAACGCCGCTGCCAACAAACACGGCCACGGCCGTTCCGCCCACCAATGTGCCGCTGCCAACGGCCGTACCGGCCACCAGCACGCCTGTGCCACCGACCAATACCCCGGTTCCTAGCGGCCCGCAGCCTACCAACGCCAACGGCCTGGTGGGGCAAAGCTTTGCACTGCAAGCGGGGCGTACCTCGCTGACGCCCGGCGGCCAAATCTGGTATGAGTGGCGAGTGGGCAACACCTCTGGCGCGGGTGTGCCCTATTCTACCATTGGCGTGATGCCCCGGCGCAACGGGCAAGATATTGTGGCCTGGTACCAGAACAACTGGGGCGGCAACAACGACGTCATGCCGCCGGAAGGACTCAGCTGGCCGTCGTGGATGTCTATCCCAGAAACGGGCGATTACACCCTGCGGCTGGTTGTCTGCTTCGATGGGTACCAGAACTGTCTGAGCGGGGGCGGTACATTCCACACGCTTTCCCAGGAGATCCCGGTTAGCATCCGGTAGTCTAGGGTCGGCCTAACTGCACCCAAAAAGCCATCCTCCTCAGGGTGGCTTTTTGCTTGGCTCACCTTCTTTCATCCCACGCTGCGGATGGTTTTGAGGAACGTTTCGGCGTCACCGCCTTTGCGCAGGTAGGTCGATGCCCCGGCGCGGCGCATTTCTTCCATTTTGTGCTGTTCCTCGTAAACCGACAGACCAATGATCAGCGTCTCGGGGAACTGCTGCTTAATGCGCCGGGTGGCTTCTACGCCGTTCATGCGGGGCATGTCGATGTCCATCACCACAATCGATGGCTGCAATTCATGTACCCGTTCAACCGCTTCTACGCCGTCACTGGCTTCACCCACGACTTCAATATCCGCCTCGCGATCCAGCATGGAGATTAACCCTTTGCGCACGATGCTGTGGTCGTCGACTACCAGCACGCGAATGGGTTGGCCGCTTCGGTCGGGCGGATCGGCCGTCATGATCGGCAGTTCAGGCAAGGGGGCCGGGTCATAGGGATGGGGTGAGTTTGCTGTTTCGGTTACCGGCAGCACCATGGTGAAGCTGGCGCCGTCACCTGGCTTGGCGGTGATGGTTAAGGAGCCGCCCAGGGCGATTAACCGCTCGCGGATGCGGAAAAGGCCAAAACCGAACACCTCTTGCTCGCCCTGGTCCAGGTTGTCGGGGTTGAATCCGTGGCCGTCGTCCGTCACTGTGAGGCAAATCTGTCCTGGCTCGTCCTGATGCAGCACCACGCTGGCCGCTTTTACCCCGGAATGTTTGACGGCGTTCAGCAGGAGCTCCCGCACGGCGTCGAAGAGGAAGTTTTTTATGTGATCCGGTACGAGTGGGACTTCCTGTTCGGCCGTTACCTGAACCTCGAACCGGTGATTGGTGAGGAACCACCGGGCCAGCCAGTGGATCGCCTGGCCCAGATCGGAGCTGTACAGCACCGGCGGGCTTAAATCATAAGAAAGCGAGCGGGAGACATAGATTGCCTCGTTGAATATTTCTTCCAGGCGGGCGATGGTTTCAGCCATGTCATCTTCGGAGAAGGTGGAGAGCTGGATTTTGCCAGCGATGAGGATTTGCTGCAGGCCATCGTGCAGCGTTCTGGCCAGGCGGCGGCGTTCCTGCTGCTCTGCCTCCGAAAGCTGGTTGGCCAGCTGGCGCAGGCGCTGATTTTGCCGCTCTAGCTCAACGGTACGTTTTGCGACTCGCTGCTCTAGTTTTTCGTTTAGCTGACGCAGTTCCTCTTCGGCCTGCTTGCGCTCGTGGATATCCATTACGGAACCGATATAACCAAGCAGTTTGCCGCTAGAGGAGAAGCGGGGACGGCCGCTATCCGTTACCCAGTGATACAAACCATCCGACCGATGTAGTCGATAATCCACTCGAAACGGCCGATTTTCTGCCGCAGCCTCAAGGAATATCTGGGCGGTTTTCCCGCGATCCTCGGGATGAACGGCGTTGGTCCAGCCCAGGCGCAGGCCTTCGGCTTCCGTCTGCCCGGTGTAATCGTACCAGCCCCGGCTGAGGAAAGTGCAAAGATGGTTTTCGTCGGTGATCCAGAGCATGGCTGGGGCGGTGTCGGCCATGCTTTTGAAGCGCTGCTCGCTTTGCCGCAGCGTTTGCTCGGCCTGTTTTTGATGGGTGATGTCGGTGAGGGTGACCACCACACGGCCGCTTTCGCTGCTTTGCGGGCTAAAATGGATGGTAAAGAGGACGGCAATCGGACGGCCGTCTAAAGCGTGCAGCGTTGTTTCGGTTCGTAATGAATTGTGCCCTTCGGCCAGCGCCACCAGCTCCTCAATAAACACATCGTGTGATTCCGGCGCAAAAATGTTGGCCAGCGAACCCAGCAGCTGCGCCTTTGTTGCAGCGCCAAACATGTGCAGCGTTTCCTGGTTGACGTCCAGAACTTTGACCGACTGTACCGCCCACGGCGCAAATTCTGGATGCGCCGCCAGATAAGCTCGGAAATCCGTAACCCCTTCTGCCTGTAACTGGTGGATCGCTGCTTTCACCTCGCTAAAATCTTCCACCCTTACCGCCACCCCGGCGGTGTTGAAGATGTGGCGGAAACGTTCTTCACTCTGGCGCACGGCGTCTTCGGCTTCTTTGCGGTTGGTAATATCGATGTTGATCCCGTCGACGCGCACGGCCGTTCCCTCATCATCCCGGTGAATATGGCCCATGTCCAGAATCCAGCGAATGCCGCGCTCCGGGTGAACGATGCGGTATTCCTGACTGTACTCAGTTGTGTCGGACGCGAGCTGCGCTGCAAAATCAGCTTCGATCCCCGCCAGATCGTCGGGGTGGACGCGGGCGATCCACAGATTGTGGTTGGCTGGTGTGGTTTTATCGTAACCATACAGTGAATAATACTCTACGCTCCAGTGTGTCTGTTTTGTGGCTACGTTCAGGCTCCAGGCACCGGCATTGGCTCCTTTCAGGGCCAGGCGCAGCCGCTGCTCGTTGGTGCGCACGGCTTCCTCAGCCCGCCTCCGGGCGGTAATGTCCATGCCCGACGATTGCACTTCAGTGACACGGCCGTTTTCATCAAAAGTTAGCCCCCGGTTGGTCCATAAGGTCCAGCGGGTACCCTCGGTCGTCTCAAAGCGGTTTTCGATGCGTACCTCGGGGGCGTCTGGCTGCAGTTGGGCCAGCATCTCCCGTACCCCAGGCCGGTCTTCTTCGTTGACAAACTCCCAGAAGTTGATCCCCATCAGGGCCTCTGGCGTTGTGCCCCGGGCGCGGGCGTAGGCATTGTTGACAAAAAGAATCGTCCCATCGGGTCGGAAACGGCATACCATTTCCGATTGTCCTTCTACAAGAGCCCGATATCGTTCTTCTTTTTCGCGTAACGCTTGCTCGGCCTGCTTGCTGTCGTGGATATCGATGCAGGAGCCGATGTAGCCGGTGAAACGGCCGTCTGGATCATAGAGCGGGATGCCATTGTTCAGCATCCAGCGGTAGACCCCATCGTGCCGCTGGAGCCGGGCTTCGATGGAAAACGGCTCCCGGTTTTCAAAGGAGCGGTTATATGTTTTCAGGCAGTGGGCAAAATCATCGGGATGAATGTTTTCTGTCCAGCCGCTGCCCAGCACTTCGGCCATCGTTCGGCCCACAAACGCCAGCCACTTTTCGTTGAACCAGGTGAACTGTTTTTCTGGGCCGCTAATCCAGATCAAAACGGGAGCGGAATCGGCCATGGTGCGGAAGCGGGCTTCACTGGCGCGCAGGGCGGCGCGATTTTTGTGGCGCATGCGGGACAGGCGAATGTGGCCTTCGACGCGGGCCAGCAGCTCACGCCAGCTAAACGGCTTGATCAGGTAATCATCGGCGCCAGCTTCCAGCCCTTCAATGCGGGCCTCTTCGCCCGCCCGGGCGGAAAGCAGCATGACGGGCAGGTCTTGCAGCCGGGGATCGGTGCGAATGGCCTTCAGCAGCTCCACCCCGTCGAGACCGGGCATCATCACGTCGGTCAGGACCAGGTCGGGCGGGTTGGCCCGGATGAGCGACAGGGCGGTCTGGCCGTTGGCTACGGCCGTTACCTCAAAATGGTCGGCCAGCAGTCGGGTAACATATTCGCGCAGGTCGGCGTTGTCGTCAGCCCAAACGATGCGGGGCCGGTCTGCCTCATCTGTCCGATTGTCCCACTGTGGGATCGGTTCCAGGAGGGCAATAGGATCGAGGTGAAACGGCCGTTCCGCCGCTTCCTCCAGCGCGCCTTCCGGCAGCCAGCGTAAGGCTTCCTGCACAAACGCCTCAGCACCGGTGGTGGAGCGCTGCGAGGCTGCCTCTGGCGCGACGCGCTGCGGGTCCAGATGTTCCGTGCCAAAGGGAATGCTTACCACAAACTCGGTCCCTTCGTTGACCACACTTGCCGCATGCACCGTGCCGCCATGTTGCCTGACCAGTTCCTGCACCAGCGCCAGGCCAATGCCTGTGCCTTCGTAGGAACGGCCGCGTGACTCCCTCACCCGGTGAAAGCGGTCAAAAATTTTGGGTATTTCGGCCGTCGGAATACCTACACCGGTATCGCGCACCGTGAGGAGGGCGTGGTTGTTTTCGGCCGTCAGGCTCACTTCAATTTCACCCGCCAGGGTAAATTTGAAGGCATTGCTCAGCAGGTTCAGCACGATCTTTTCCCACATGTCCCGATCCACATATACCGGCTCGGACAGCGGCGGGCAGCTGACGACGAGGCGCAGACCGGCCTGCTCGATGGCTGTGCGGAAGACGCTGGTCAACTCGGCCGTGTACCGCGCCAGGTCCACCGGCTCGTAGCTGGCCCGGATGCGGCCCGCTTCGATTTGGGAAAAGTCCAGCATGGTGTTGACCAGCTTAAGCAGCCGCAGGCTGTTGCGGTGCACCATATCCAGCTGTTCCCTGGCGGCCTGGGGCAGCTCGGGGCTTTGATCCAGTATCGCTTCCATGGGTCCTAGCATCAGCGCCAGCGGTGTACGAAATTCATGGGTGATGTTAGAGAAAAAGGTGGTTTTGGCGCGGTCCAGTTCGGCCAGAGCTTCAGCGCGGCGGCGTTCTTCTTCGTAGGCTCTGGCGTTGGCCACGGCGGTGGCCACATGGCGGCCCAGCAAATCCAGAAAGGCCAGGTAATGCTCGTCTACCGCCAGCCGCGGGCTTAAACCCGCCACCAGGAACCCGGTCGGCTGAAGCTGCCCTGGCTTGGCCAGCGGCAGCACGATGGCCTGCAGCGGTGACTCTGGCCAGGCGCCGCCGGGCAGCGACCCGAATCTTTCGGGTAAATGGGGAACAATCGCTGCTTTGCCCGTCTGGTACACCTCGGCAAAGGGCCAGGTCGGCAGTGCATCGTTGAGGTGGATTTGCCGTGGGCAGGCCGGGGAATTGGCATTCAGCCCGGCCGCACCGCTCAGGTTTGCCTGCGCCCCTTGGAGCAGGTAAAGGGCCACAAATGGCAGGTCGTAAGGATTTTCCGCCAGAGTCGCAACGGCAAGCTTGCAGGCGTGTTCGGCCGTTTTGGCCTGGGCTGGTTGATCCGCTACGTCGCGCAAGGTGCGCAGACGGCGCTGGCTCAGCACGCGCTGTGTTTCTTCGGTGCAGGCACAGAACACGCCGCCAATGCCACCTTCATCGTTGGGCAGCGGACTGTAGGAAAACGTGAAGTAGGTTTCTTCCAGAAAATGGTTTCTCTCCATCAGGAGCAGCGTGTCTTCATTCCAGGTAGCTCGCCCTTCATTCAGCACAATATCGCTTTGTGGCCCAATAACGGGCCAGATTTCGCCCCAGATGCCCATGGCGCGCTGCCCCAGGGCTTGCGGGTGGCGTTTACCTAAAACGGGGATGTAGGCGTCGTTGTAGAAGTTGATACGTTCTTGTCCCCACCAGACAAACATGGGGTAGCGGGAATCCAACATGATGCGCAGCGCTGTCTTCAGGCTTTGCGGCCACGTTTCCACAGAGCCAAGCGTGGTGAGGGACCAGTTATGGGT
>CAUJGI010000485.1 GCA_963169155.1 Chloroflexota bacterium | reverse complement strand
ATCGTTCACCACGGCTTCATGGGACAAGTAGAGCATTTCTGTTTGGATTAAGATAGCGCCAGCCAGCACAGAAACGAGGATGAATAGCAAAACGGCCGTTTTCTTTTTAGTCATCTGTTACCTCCATTGAAAATACAGGATAGAAGCGGGCTGCGATGTTGAGAACAATTGTTACAACAATAGCCGATTGTGGTTGTGGGCACCAAACGGTTTAACGACCATTTTGCTACGTTTTCTGCACAAAGTAGAAGGCACGCTCTTCCTGCAAGACAAAGTCAATGATGGTGTAGTTATGTGTAAAGAGGTCGGTGAAGAGCTGGCGGGTGTGCTGCCGCCAGGCCTGGGCCAGGGGCATGTCCTGGGTTTTGAGGGTGCGAATGTTGGCGGGAATTTGCACAAAGTGGCGGACTTCGCTGGGGGATTTGGTGGTTTCGGGCGGACGGCCGTTTTCCCCCACCGGGTTCAAAATGAGATGATTGGGTACGGCCGCTTCCCCCGCATCGTTCCCCGCTAACCGATTTGCTACGTGTCTGCTGTTGATGTGCCACTCTACCTGAAAACGGTCGCTGGGCAGCCCGGCGTTGATGCCCCCAATCTCGCCGTACAGGTTGGGAATGTAGGTGCGGCACACCGCGCCCAGCTTACGGATGTTCAGCCGGGCGTTGGCCGTCTCCAGCGGATCATAAGTCCAGGTGATCAGGTCGAGCCCCTGCTGCTGCACTGCCTGCCGCTGGGCCAGCTTGAGCCGGGTGCCAATGCCCTGCCCCTGGAACTCAGGATGAATGCCCATCATGTGCGAGGCGTGTTTGAAACGGCCGTTACCCCTCAGCCCCACAAAACCCGCCACAAAGCCCACCAGCCGCGCCCCGGAATACGCCCCCAGCAGCACACCGCCGTTTTTGTGGAAGGTCAGCAGCAGGTGGCCAGGCACTACTTCCAGGTTGTCGTCCATCTGCCAGGCATCGATTTGCAGCTGTTCAACGGCCGTACACCCCGCCGCATCGGTAATGGGTCTAATTTCAATCAGTGCCATTGTTTTTTACCGCAGAGAGCGCCGCGGGCGCTGAGGTTCTCTTTTAAGCTCTTAATCTCTGCGCTCTTTGCATCCTCCGCGGTAAGCTTATCAGCCAAAATCAACAGAAACAACAAGACCCCCTTGCGGGGGCCTTGCTGCGGAAGAGAAGAAGAGGAGAAGAAGGAAAGGGAAGGGGGTTCTGTACTTAACTTTCCTAAGAATACCCCTTTTTCATTTCTGCCTCTGTATTGTGCTTAACAGGCCAGCTATGCAGTTCCGTACGAACGGGTTGTCGCGCCTCACTGCGCGGGTATGGCGTGCGGACGAAAGCGTTGTTTGGCGGCAAAAAAAGGACGGCCGTTCTCTCCGAACCCGAAACCCTGGCGCTGAGCAACTTCATTACCCAAATCCAGCCGGATGCGGCCGTTTTCTGGGGTGCGGGTCGGCGAACCTATGGCTTAATTTCCCCCGGAGCATGTGAAGAGCGCAGCCTGGTGTCGGTTGCGTTGGTGAAATATTATGCCAGCGTGCCGGGCTACGAATACGTGGACAAGCCAGACGTGCTGGCCGATCCCAATCTGACCGGTGACGTGACCAACTGGCTGGACAAACAGGGCATTCCGGCGCTTTACGTGATTTTGCCAGGCTTTTTAGAGCTTGACTTTGCCCGAGAATTGTCCGGGGTGTTGTCGGTCATTTCGGCTGTGGCGGAACCGGCCAAGCTGCAACAAACGCCAACGCCGGTAAGCTGCCAGACGCCGGTCAATCCAACCTGGGCGTCCTGGCACGATGCGCACCGCTTGCTGCTGGGCTGCCCCACCAGCGGCGTTAACCAGCCCATGAGCGTATGGCAGTCGTTTGCCAACGGCCGTATGCTGTGGCGGCAAGACACCGACCAGGTTTACGTGCTGTATGATGATTCCTCTGTGGCAACCTTTGTGGTTAATTCAGCCGACCTGGCTGGTTTTCAGGTGTCGGAACTGGTGAAAGGGGCGATTGGGTATGTCTATGACACTTATTCGGCCGTTTCCAGTAAAATAGGGCCACCCGAAGACCAGGAGCGGCAGGCGGCCGATGTGACGATTCAGGACTTTAGCCTGGGGTTCATCATTTCCTGGCAAGAAAGCGGGCTGCAAACGAACCTGATATTCCTGGGAGCAAATCAATGGCAAACGCCTTAAAAAAGTGGTTTGGCCTGGCAGCGGTGGCTGCCTTGGGCGGTACCCTCTACCTGAATCGACGGCAGCTGGTTGCCCGGCTGCTTAAGCTGCCCCCGCCGCAAAACGGCGTGATCCGAGAGCCGGGTATTCACATCCCCATGCCCGATGGCGTCCGGCTGGCCGCCGATGTGTACCATCCCGTCGGCCTGACACCCGCGCCGACGGTGCTGATGCGCACGCCATACGGCCGTACCAACATCAACCAGATTTTTGCCACACTTTTTGCGGAGCGGGGCTTTAATGTGGTCGCGCAAGACGTGCGTGGCCGGTTTGGTTCTGAAGGCACGTTTGAGCCTTACGTGAATGAAGCCAGCGATGGCGCAGCCACCCTGGCCTGGATTGCCGACCAGCCGTGGAGCAACGGCCGTAGCGGCATGTGGGGCCAGAGTTACGTTGGGTTTGTGCAGTGGGCCGCGGCCTCTACCGGCACGCCGCACCTGCACGCCATGCTGCCTGCCATCACCCAGGCAAACCTGGGCGGCCCAACCGACCAGGGTTTCATGTGGCTGGACCAGACGCTGCGCTGGATTTTGCTGCTGGAGGCGATGATGGATCAGTCGCTGCCTGCCTGGCAAAAAATGGCGCTGTCTTACTACGCCCCCGAGCAAAACAAGCGGGTGGCCGCTGGTTGGAATCATCTGCCACTCGCTGCGGCCGATACGGCCGTGCTGGGCCATCCCCAAGATTTTTACCAGACCTGGGCGCAGCATTTCCGGCCGGACGATCCGTACTGGCAGGCGGTGGATTTGCGCCGTCAGGTGCCAGACGTGGCCGTGCCACTGCATCTGGTCGCGGGCTGGTACGATATATTCCTCCAGGGCCAGCTGGCCGATTATGCCGCCCTGCGGGCAGCGG
>CAUJGI010000484.1 GCA_963169155.1 Chloroflexota bacterium | reverse complement strand
GTGAACATTTATGCGGCCGTTCCCAACGGCGCGGGCGTTAAACAGGGCACCTCGATGGCTACGCCGCACGTGACCGGGGCCTGGGCGGTGTTTAAGCAAGCAGTGCCCGGCGCTTCGGTAGATGAGGCATTGGCGGCTTTCCAGGCGGGCGCGGTGTCGGTGAACGACAACCGCAGCGGCGGCATGGCTACCAACCTGGCGCGGATTAACGTCAACAACGCGGTCAGCGCGTACGTTTCTGGCCTGACGGTGAGCGTGACGGCTTCGAAGAGCTATCTGCTGCCGGGCGACGCGACCGTGCTGACTGTGGACGTGCGCAATGATACTGGAACGGCCGCTTCCCAGGTAACCATCTCTGCTCCAGTACCTGCGGCTTTGGTGTTAGATCCCACCTCTTTGAGCGCCGATGCGACGGTGGCCAACAATACCCTTACCTGGAGCACCGGCCAGTCGCTCGCTCCGGGCCAGTCGCTCAGCCGGACGGTCGCGGTGACTATTTCCAGCAGCGCCACGGCAGGCGAGGTGAGCTTTACGGCTTCCGCGGAGTCGGCCACACTGGACGAGGCGCGGCAGGCCACGGCCGTGCTTACCATCACCCAGGTGGTCGGCTGTGGCTTCAGCGATGGGTTCGAGAGTGGCGTGCTGGGATCGGCGTGGGAAACGGCCGTTACCGCCGAAGGGCGCGTGCGGGTGCTCAATGACCTGGCGCACAGTGGCAGCACCAGCGTAGTTTTGGATGACAGCGTGAATGGAGCGGCCGTTTCTGATGCGGCCATCATCCTCACGGCCGATTTCACCGGACAGGCGGAGGTGGCGCTGGATTTTAGCTGGCACGATTTAGGCGACGAGTACGATGCCAGCTACGACGGCGTTTTTGTGCGGTCGCAGCTCGGTGATGCCTGGGTGAAGGTGTATGACTTCGCCGGCAGCTACCACGATGATTTTCAGGCCGGGCAGGTAGATTTGGTTGCCGCCGCGGCGGCCAACGGACTGACGCTGACGGACCGCTTTCAGATCAAATTTGCCTTTCGCGACAATTTTTCCTTTACGCCGGGCAGCGTTGCCAGTGGTGATGGCTACGCCCTGGACGACATCCGCCTGACCTGCGTGCCCAACCCACCCAGCGGCTTAAGCGTGACCCAGCTGGCGGACAATGAGCATCCGCTGCCGGGTGATGCTGTCACGTTCCAGATTGTGGTGACCAACCATGAAGATACGGCCGCGACCAATACGGAGATTAACTTTGAGATGGCCGAGGGGCTGCTGCTGAACGGTCAGGTGGTTGTGGAACTGGGCAGCGACCTGTCCGGCGGTTTGGGCAGCAATCCGCCGCTGATTGCCAGCGGCCTGACCGTGCTGCCAGGGCAGCAGGTGATCATCACCGTGCCCGCGCTCGTGTCTGAAGCGTTAGCGCCGGGAACCGTCCTGCAAAACGTTATTTCCGTCAGCAGCACAGAATTTGGCAGCCCGCCGCCGACGACCCAGACCATTGTGGTAGATGCGGCCGTTAATCAGGTCTTTATTCCGCTGGTTATCCGCTAAAAAAATTGGGCCAATCTTTGAAGATTGGCCCAATCTAACAACCCATTTAATCACACAAGTGAATCTGAATTTTTAGCCAAAACGCTCTTTCAGCAGGTCGGCCAGGTCGGGTTGGCCGATGCCCTGGTATTCGTAGCGTACGCGCTGGCTGGGCAGCTGGATGTTGATGATCTTGCCCAAATCAATCGGCGTGGCGATGATGACCAGTTCGGCGTTGGAGCGATTGATCGTTTCTTCGAGGTCGGCAATTTGGTCGCCGCCGTAGCCCATGGCGGGCAAAACGGCACCCGTGCCGGGGTATTTCTGGTAGGTGGCGGCAATGGAACGAACGGCAAACGGCCGTGGATCCAAAATCTCCGCCGCGCCAAACTTTTGCGCCGCAACGACGCCCGCGCCGTAGGCCATCTCGCCGTGGGTGAGGGTGGGGCCATCTTCCACCACAAGCACACGCTTGCCGCGAATCGCCGCCGGATCGTCGACAAAAATGGGCGAAGCGGCCTGGATGATGGTGGCATGGGGGTTCACGCTGCGGATGTTTTCTTGCACGGTAAGCACGTTGTGGAAATCGGCCGTATCGACCTTGTTGAGAACAACGGCCGCGGCCAACCGCAAATTGGCCTCACCAGGATGGTAGCGCAGCTCATGGCCGGGCCGGTGCGGGTCCGTCACCACGATGTGAAAGTCGGACAGGTAGAAGGGCAAATCGTTGTTGCCGCCGTCCCAGATGATGATGTCTGCCTCTTTTTCCGCTTCGCGCAGGATGGCTTCGTAATCCACTCCGGCGTAGATGACTGCGCCGCGCTCGACGTACGGTTCGTACTCTTCACGCTCTTCGATGGTGCAGTCGTGGCGATCCATGTCCTCATAGGTGGCAAAACGCTGTACGGCCTGGGCGGCCAGGTTGCCGTAGGGCATGGGGTGGCGCACGGCGACGACGTTTTTGTAGCCCAGCTCTTTTTGCAGCACGTTGAGCACGTAGCGCGAGGTCTGGCTTTTGCCGCAGCCGGTGCGCACGGCGCAGACGGAGACGATGGGCTTGCTTGACTTGAGCATGGTCAGGCGCGGGTTCATCAGCCGGAAACCGGCCCCGGCGGCCAGCACGCGGGAAGCAATGTGCATGACGGTCTCGTGGGAGACGTCCGAGTAAGAGAAGTACACATCATCAATTTGATGCTGGCGAATGAGGTCTTCCAGCTGGTTCTCCGGGTAAATCGGGATGCCTGCGGGGTAGAGCGGGCCAGAGAGTTCGGGGGGATAGCGACGGCCGTCTATATTCGGAATTTGGGTGGCGGTGAAGGCCACTACTTCGACCTGTTCATTGCTGCGCAGGGCGGTGTTGAAGTCATGAAAATCGCGGCCAGCCGCGCCCATGATGAGCACACGCTGGCGGTTGGGCTTGGTCATAAAAACCTCCTCAATGTGGAAATGTGGGATCGTCCCAGGTAATCATTTTACCTGAGGCGTGGTTCCAGTTTACTGAGGCCAGGGGGATTAGCCGCTAACGATCGTCACGGCTTGATGAGTAGATTGTCAGGATTTAGGGGGCTTTGGGCAGGGTAAAAAAGAAGTGGCTGCCGTTGCTTGGGCCGCTTTTGTAGCCGACGCTGCCGCCCAATTTTTCCACAATGCGGCGCACAATGGCCAGGCCAAGCCCGTGACTCCCGCCGTTTTCATCTGTGGCGAAGCGGCTAAATTCGTTAAACAGCGTTTCTTGATATTCGTGGGGGATTCCAGGTCCGTTGTCTTTTACCCAGAAGCGCACCATGTTTGTGGCGCAGTTTTCGCAGGACAGGATTATTTCTGGGGCTGCTCCGCCGTATTTGAGGGCATTGGTGAGATAATTCACCCACACTTCTTCAATCCACGGTTGGTAACCTACGGCCGTTTCCCACTTTTCTGGCAAGATAATCTGCCCTTGATATTGCTGAATTGGCTCTTGCAGGCGGTGGAGGACGTTGGTAACGGCCGTTGCCATATCAATCGACACCAGCGGCACATCTGTTTTGTTGACAGTCGCCAGCAGCAGCAGGGCATTGATGATTTGCGAAGCCTGGTTGGCCGATTGCCCCATTTTGGTCAGGGCACCATACAGCAGGCCGTCTTGCGGTAGGTCGGTAATGATTTCCGGGAGCAGCTCGGCATACCCCACGATGGCGGCAATAGGTTGTTTGAGATCGTGGGCGACGGTGCGGGCGTAGGCGTCCAGCTCTTCCGTTTTTTGTTTGTACAGCTCAACTTCTTGCTGGATAGTGCGGGTTTGGTGCACGATTTGCAGCTGGTGCACATGCCGGTCGGCCTGCTCCTGGTACAGCTTTTTATCCAGTTCATGGAACTGTTCGAAGTGGTGCAGCGCCAGGGGAAAGTTGTTCAGGCATTTGTGAGTTTGCGCCAGGGCCTGGTGGCAGACCGCCAGCTCCATCTGATTTTGCATTTGTTCGGCCAGAGCCATGGCTTTATGTAAAAAGCTGAGCGCTTCATCAAACCGGTTTTCACGTGATAGCGTTTCGCCGATTTTGCGCAGGCTGTAGGTTTCCACGTAGCGGAAGCCCAGCGAGTTGGCCAGGTTGGCGCTTTCTTGCAGGTACGCAAGCGCCTGGCCAAACGCTTGTTTGTCCAGATAAAGCTCGCCTAATGTACACAGGGTGTTTGCTTCGACGGCAGCAAGATTGTACTGTCGGGCTGCTTTTAGACTTTCTTCGGCTTTGGTAAGGGCCGTATCTAAATCTCCCAGAGCCTGGTAAGACATGGCCATATTGTTTAACAGCGTAGCCGTTGAATGGGTTTTGCCCAATTCGGTCTGCCGCTGCATCGCTTTTTCATAATAGGCCAGTTCTTGCGAGTAATCGTGCAAAAGATGACTGATAATGCCCAGATTTATCAGAATCGGAAGTTCTTCCAGGGAATTTGCCTGGTCAGAGACCAACTCCAGCGCTTGAAGGTAATAGCTGAGAGCTTCCTGGTGCTCCCCTAAATCTTTGAAGAGAGACCCCAACGAATTAAACAGCTGTGGAGTTGGCTGGACACTGTTTTGTGTCACTGCCATGGAATATGCCTGCATCACCTGCTCCATGGCTTTTTCACTGTTGCCGAGGCGAGCGTTGCAGGTAGACAAATTCAGCAGGCTGGCATAAAAGCCTTGCGTGTAAGACGGAGTGTGTTGGGCCAGGTCGTGGGCGCGCTGGCTCAGGGCAAGCGCTTGCGTGGGATTTACATCGGAAAAAGATCGAATAAAGGCATTGAGCAGGTCGAGTCTTTCAATGGTGTTGGCTGCGGTTTTAAGTTGATCTTCCAGCTCTTCTACAGTTTTGGCTAACATTGCTTTTTCTATGATGAATAATGATGGCGCTCATTATAGGAACAACTTGGCCAGTTGTACAGAAAAATTGCCTGTAAATATATACACGTTGGTCCTGAAAGTGGGAATTAAGCCTGGCGTTCGTTGCCGCGTTTGAAGTTGCCGGTAACTTTGGCCATCACCAGTTGGGCTTCTTTATGCGCCAGCCCGGTTATTTTGGCCAGGAATTTTTGCGCCTCTTTACCTTTGAGAATTTTGACCTGCTTGCCATACCAAAAGATAAAGACCTTGTTGTCTTTGCCCGCCTGATAGGTAAAAACTTCGTCATCCAAAATGTTTCGCTTGTCTACTTCCGGCATTCAGCCACCTCTAAAACCAGGCCGCGGATTAACGCGGATTAAAATCTGGGCGCAGTCTGCGCCAATATGCTGATTTTCATTCAGGGCAAACCCCCGTGTTTCAGCTGTTTTTGGGGGGATTGGTGGCGGTACGGCCGTTGTCGAACCAAAACACCGGTCCCTGCCAATCGTCATTGTCCAGCACGGTTTCCTCAAACTGGTTGCCCGTATATTCAGCAATGACCTGCCGCCAGAACGTTTGCGCGGGCAGGTTCTCGGTGATGACGCGGACTTCCCACTTGGCAGGGAATTTGTCGAAAACGGCCGTAGCCACCTGTTGGCCCACACCCTGCCGCCGGTATTTGCGCAGGATAAAAAACTCGGTGATCGACCGTTCGCTGTCGTCCAGCGCCACTTCGTTGTCCACCAGGACAAAGCCGGCCAGCTTCTCATCGACCGTTACCAGAAAAGCAGCGTGGGTTGGTTCAAACCAGAAGTAGTCCAGGTCACCATAGCCAAACTGGCCATGTTCGTCCAGGTCGCTGCCGTCGAACTCAGAAAAATCATGCATATACAGCTCCATCATGCGCCGGATGAGGCTGCGTTCGCTGCGGTCGGGGACGCGTAACTCAATGTTCATGTGTTGGTTCCTTGTGCCAGTTGTTTTCAGGTTAGCCGGGTGAGGGTACGGCCGTTGCACCGCCAATTTTAGCCAGACCCAGCATATCTGCCACTCGCTGGGCCAGGGCCGCTCTGGCCGATTTTCTCCAGATAGACTCTGGGCGAACTTGGAGATCCCATACAAGCCGCTAGTTTGGCTCGCGCTTGACCAAAATTGCCATTCCCTTGTTTTCTCGCTTTCCGCTACGCTCGGTTTTCCACGCCGCTATGGCATCGGCCAGGGTGGCATTTTTGTTTTCTGCAAAAAATGCGCGAATGAAGCGGTTGTATTCAAACTGTCCATCAATAGATTTCGCTCCAGATGGATTTGCCCGCTCCTTTTCCCACATCATAATGGCTTCTTGCAGCGTTTTCCCGATGCCATCTTGTAAAATGAAGTTGCGCATCGCGGCATCAAAATGAAACTGCGGGCCAATTTCCGCTTCGAAAAAGCGGCGCAAATTCTGGCTGCAGCGCCAACCTGCTTCAATGACAGTTTCCCGGCCAAATTCTTTTGGCATTCTGGTTTTTGTACGAGGCTTTTGGGATGCAGGGGACTTTTTCCCAGTTTGTAAATAATCGTAGATTCTTTGCGTAAGTTCTTGTTTAGAGCCTGTTGTGGCCAATCCCTCCGTACGGCAAAACGCCGTCAATTCATTTTTTAACCAATAATAGGCGATAAATTCGTCGGCACGCAGGTCTGGTTTCAAATCAGGTCTTTGAGTCATGAAGTATCTCCCTCCATTCAAGCAGGCAGCGTGGCCATAGCGCTAACGCCAAACAATGACTGCTTCTTGTTCTAAAAACAGGCTAAATCGTTGGACTGCCGTCATAATGGCTTGCTGGTCATCTGGCGTGAGCGGCAGAAAGCTGTTCAGCTCAATGGTGACCGTCTCTTTTTGCAGGGTGCGGCGGCAGCTGCCAATCACCTGGCCATCCAGCACCAGCAGGTAGGTGAGGGCATTGCCCAGGTTGCCCAGCCGGGCGCTCACTTCAGCGGTGGCGACGGCACGGCGGTCTTTGTAGCCAATGGTGTATTCATCAAACACCGAGAGGATAAAGGCACGCGGTGGTTGGTCAATTTCCGGCGGCGGATCGGGGACAAACCAGTAGGTCTGGCCGTCAATTTCGGCGTGATCCAGCTCGTTTTGCACGAGGCTGAGGCCAGTACGGCCGTCGGTCACCGTCAGCCCCGACCAGTTGGCAAAGTCGTATACGGTAGCCGGGCCGTGGCTCCAAAAGTAGCGGCGCGTCAGTTCGGCCAGCGCCTCGTCGCGGACGCGTTCTGGCGCGGGTGGCACCCACTCATCCAGCAGGGCGTAAGTGAACTGCTTGCCGCGCCGGGGGCCGCTGCATAAAAGCCCATCCAGCTCGGCGCACATGACGAGGTAGGTGAGACGCTGCCCGGATTCGGCACGGGGGATGCCGGCCTGGTGCAGCGCCTGGCCCAGTTCGGGGCGGGTGAGATAGCGGCCACTTTCCAGCGCCCGCGCCATCACAGACAGCGCGTGCTGGCGCGTCGCGTCGTCCAGCTCCAGCTGGCGGTACATACCCGCGTTCATGGCGTGTACACGCGGCGCGGTGAGCTGGAGCAGCCAGCGGATATCTTCTGGAGTGACAAAGTGCCAGGTGGGGCGTAAAACATGCGTGCGCAGGAGTGCACCGGTATTGAACATGGCATCGAGTTCCGCCTCAACACCGTTTTCCAGCCGCAAACTCAGCGCCGACAGCGCGCCGTAATAATCTTGGGCTTGAACGGCCGTTAACCACCGCACTACTTCGGCCGGGTCTGGTAGGGGAGCCGACGACAGATGCTGGCAGCGCAGTCGCAAATGGGGGATGTCTGAAAGTTTCATAGTCGTTAGCCAAACAATTGCGCAATCAGGGCCGAAACAAAAAAACGGCCTGAATACGAAAGATTTTTCGAAACTCAAACGGGATCCGGCGTCGGTGTGCGTCAAACCATTAACTTCCAGGTCTGCCTGGCACCGCATGCCCACAGCCGATTGCGTTAGCGGCCCGACTTTTGCGCAAAACTATGGGTTCACATTTCAAGCCTCACCTTTCATTGTCATTCAGCGAATCAATCAGCCCCAACATTTCCTCGTTTTTAGGTATGTCACGCATGTCGTGACCGTAGTGGATGTACCGGGCCATTCCGGCTTTGTCCACCAGCACCTGGGCGGGCATTCGGCCAAACTTGAAGATTTTGATCTGCTGGCCATAGAGTTTCAGCACGCTGTGATTGGGGTCGGGCAGACCCACAAACGGCAGTTTGTGTTTGGTGAAATAATCGGTAAATGTTTTGGCCTCTTCTGGCCCGAGGACGACAACGGCCGTATCCCTTGCCACAAATTCATCATACTCTTGACGCAACTGCGCCATATGCGCCTGGCAAAATGGTCAGAAAAAGCCTCGATTAAATACCAGCAGCACCCGCTGCTGGCCCTTAAATTGCCCCAGGGTCACTTCATTGCCCTGATAATCCGTCAGCGCAAAATCTGGCGCTGGCGCGTTGAGTTCAACTTGAGCCATCTGGTTTGTCTTCTCCAATGAGGTGGTGGTTGGTAAACAAATTTAAGCATAACAAACCAGGCCAAAAGAGCAACCGCTTCTCATGAATTAGGTACCTGTTTACGGCCGTCAAAATTGAACATTCCCCTGTTCTCAAGTACACTTCAACCACCAAATTTGCCACTGCTTAACATGAACCTGACTCCCCTGTGTCGGCAGCGCTACCTACTGCCTGCGCCGCCGCATGGTGGGACAGCGAAAGGAGTTTTCAATGAACTACAAACCAGTCGCCCTCATCATTCTGGATGGGTGGGGGATTCGTGAAATGGAGCACGGCAATGCCGTGGTGCAGGCGCGTACGCCCAATTTCCAGAGCTGGCTGCACAGCCGCGAACGGGCCATTTTAGACGCCTCTGGCGAAGCCGTCGGCTTGCCCGATGGCCAGATGGGTAACTCGGAGGTGGGACACCTGAACCTGGGAGCAGGCCGCATTGTGTACCAGGATTTAACCCGCATCAACCTGGCCATTCGCGAAGATCGTTTTGCCCAACAGCCAGTGCTGCGTGACGCCGTGGCTCAGGTGAAACGGAGCGGCGGCAAGCTGCACCTGATTGGCCTGATGGGCAACGGCGGCGTGCACAGCCACCAGGATCACCTCTATGCCCTGCTGCGCCTGGCCGAAGAGACCGGTATTGACCCGATTGTGCACGTCATCACCGACGGCCGTGATACGCCGCCGCAGAGCGCAATGGGCTTTGTGAAACAGCTGGAAGCGTACCTGGTCAGCCATCCCGGCGTCATTGCTTCGGTCAGCGGCCGTTACTACACCATGGACCGCGACAAGCGCTGGGAACGGACGGCGATGGGCTATCGAGTCATTGCCAACCATCAAGGGCACGAGGGGGCAACGGCCGTTTCCGCCATCGCCGCCCTGGAAAATTCGTATCGCAGCGGAGTGACCGATGAGTTTGTCAGGCCCGTGGCCATCGAAGTGGGCGAGCGCGACGTAACCATTCAGCCGGGCGACTGCCTCATCTTCTACAACTTCCGCGCCGACCGGATGCGCCAGCCGGTGGAGATTTTTGCCTTTGCCGATTTTGCCGGGTTTGAACGCGAATATATCCCGGATTTGCACCTGGTGACTATGACCAACTACGAAGCCCGCTTTCCGGTGGACGTGATTTTCCCCGACGTGGCGCTGA
>CAUJGI010000483.1 GCA_963169155.1 Chloroflexota bacterium | reverse complement strand
GCCTGATACTGGCGCACCAGCACTTCCCAGGCGGCAGCGTCGCCTTGGCGGGCCTGTTGAATGAAGGTTGCCTCTACGGTGGCGGTGTCACTCGTTCCAGAACGTGCCATCTACCTACAATACACCGTTTACGCCAATCGGTTCCATTTTGGAAACACGAATGGCACGAATGAACGAATGTCACAAATAAAACAGGGTCTTTCGAGTTTCATAGAGTTTGGCGTGAATGGTTTCTTTTCACGTTTCACGTTTCATTGACAGCTCGATCCCACAAATTCCCAAAAAGCCATAAAATATTCGTGCCATTCGTCAATTCGTCACATTCGTGATTTATTTCTGCGAACGTTTGTTCCAAATTAACTCACCACGTATAATCCACCTCTCTTATCTAAGCGCTCTCCGCGTTCTCCGCGGTAAAAAAAACAGGAGAAACCGATGACCACTCAACTCACCCTCACCCGCCAGGATTTGCGCCGATTGGCCATTACACGCCAGCACCTCAGCCAAAAAGAGACGCCTGCCCTGATGGACGTCATTCGCGATTTGGGCTGTGTGCAGCTGGACCCCATCCGCGCCGTGGAGCGTACCCACCTGCTGGTGCTGTGGAGCCGCCTGGGCAACTTTAATGAGGCGGCGCTGGAGCGGCTGCGCTGGGAGGAAAAGGCGGTGTTTGAGTATTGGGCTCATGCCGCCTCGCTGGTGCTCACCGAAGAATACCCCGTGTACAGCTGGGGCATGCGTCAGCGCCGTGATGACACAGGCCGCGCCGCGCGCTACCAGAAGTGGTTCGATGAACACCCGGGCATCCTCGAACTCAAAGACCACATCCTGGACCGGCTGCGGCAAGAAGGGCCGCTGTTTTCGCGGGAGATCGAAACGGAAGACCACATGCGTTACGAATCACGCTGGTCAAGCGGCCGTTTCGTTGGCTTCATTCTCGACTACCTGTGGACCAATGGGGATATTCTCACCGTAGAGCGGGTGGGCAACCAGCGCAAGTGGGGACTGGCCGAGCATTTCTGGCCGGAGTGGACGCCGCAAGAGGAGTGGACCGCCCAGCAAACGTGCCGCTTTGCCGTGCAAAAAGCGGTGCGCGCTTTGGGCGCAGCCACCGTCAAGCAAATTAAAGCGCACTACACGCGGGGCATGTATGTGGAGTTAACGGCCGTTCTCAAACAGCTCGTCAAAGAAGAAATCCTTATCCCGGTAAAAGTTGAAGGGCTTAGCGACGATTATTACCTGCACGTCGCCGACCGGCCCCTGCTGGACCAGCTGCAAAACGGTGCCTGGCAGCCGCACACCACCTTCCTCTCCCCCTTCGATAACCTCATTTGCGACCGCGACCGCACCGAAGCGCTGTGGAACTTTTTCTACCGCATTGAGATTTACGTGCCTGCCGCCAAGCGGGAATACGGCTACTACGTGCTGCCCATTTTACACGGCGATCAGCTCATCGGCCGGATCGACCCCAAAATGGACCGCGCCAGCAACACGCTGCACATCCAAAACGTGTACGCCGAGCCGGGTGCGCCCAAAAACAAGAAAGTGGTGCGAGATATTGGCAAAGCCGCCGCTTCGCTGGCCACATTTTTAGGCGCCAAACAAATTGAATGGGGTAACGTGCCGGAGGGCTGGGCGGCACTCAAGCAGGCTGGCTGATGATCAGGTGCGCTTTATGCCCGGCCTGGCCAATGCGGGAAATGCAACGGTCAATGCCAACGGCCGTTTTCACCTTTATCGCTTCGGGCACACCACGCGCCGCATGAATCGTAACCTTCATGTGGCTGAGCGCCTCGCGGGACAGCTCAGCTGGGCCAGCCTGGTGGCGCACCAGCACGCCAATGCCCTGCTGCTCAATCAGGTCAAACAGGGAAACAAAACGGATGATGGCGTTGTAATCCGTGCGCAAAACCTCCAGCGAAAAGTCATCCAGCAGCAAAATGAGCGGCTCATCTGGTTGGCGCGGCAAGGTTTGTACAAAAGCGGCCCAGTCGTTTTCTAGCAAGGGAGCGTAAACGGCCGTTTTTAAATCCAGCCGCAAAAACAACACCCCATTGCGCCGCTGCTGCTGGTAAGCCAGCTGCTCGTAATGCTCGACAGGCTGCTGGCCCAGCTGGTCAAAAATGGGCCACGCCCTGTCCTCTGGCTGCACCACCGCATCGGCAGGTGTTCCGGCGCGCAAATCCACCCCGGTGAAGGTGTAGGTATGGGGCGGCACCTGCCGCTCCTCCAGCTGGGCAAAGTGGTGCTGGTTGGAACTGCCCACTACCAGCAGGCCATGCTGGGCCAAAATCGGCAGCGTGGGCGAGTAGCCCACCATCTCCACCTCGTCGGCAAAGATGAGGCGCATGGGCCGCAGCACTTCACGGATAAAGGTAGAGCGATCGGCTGCTATCAGGCCATGCGTTTCCCGGCTCCAGGTGTAAAAGTGCAGCAAATCGTCCCACTTTTTGACGGAGAGCAGGCTGATGGGACGGCCGTTCAGCAGCCGCTTGGTCACATGGTAGTCGTATAGACCTTTGTGCATCACCGGCTGGATGTTGTCTGGCAGGTTGAAGGCGCGGCGCAGCACCACGTCCAGCACGTTGAGAAAGGTGGTTTTGCCCGTGCCCGGCTCGCCGCAGATGATGATGGGAGCAGGTGGCGGTGGCGTGGGCGACGGCCGTTTGCCAGGCCCATTTTTGCCCCGCGGCAGCCAGCTCCGCCAGCCATTGGGCTCTTTTTCGGCAGGTTCCAGGGGCGGCGTCTGCAAAAAAGCGACAATCTGGGCCGCGATGTCCCGGTGGGTGTCGGTAAATTTTGTGGGGTCGAGTCCGGCAGAAACGGCCGTGGCCTCAATTTCTTGCCAGATGGCGGCTAAATCTTGCACAATCAGGTTGCTGCTCCTGTATCTATCGGGTTGTATTGTCAGGCCGGTATTGTGGCGCAGGTAGTGCTGGAAAACAAAGGAAAATCCACAGATTCACCGATGAAGGTATCTTCTGTGTAATCTGTGGCATCTGTGGATTTATTCTAAGCGATGGATGAGAACGGCCGTAACCCCAGTCACAACGGCCGTTTTCATGTCACAATTGGCTCAGGGATGGTGTTAAGAAGGTTGATTACACAAAAACCATGACCTAGTGGGAGTTGATTTAACGGAGTTAAATGATGAATTCAAGAAAACGATTACTCAGTATTTTACTGGCGCTGGTGGTGCTGGCCGGATCGGCCGTAGCCATTGGCGCGTTTGTTATCCCCACCGCTGAAGATCTGCTGGTGCAGTCCTTGCAAACCAGCCAAACCATTACCGATGGCCACGCCATCGTAGAAGTGTCGCTGGATGTGCCCGAGCAGGCGATGAGCGGCACCGTGGAAGCGTGGGGCCGCCTGGACGCTGGCCCCAACGGCGAACCGGCCTTCCGCGTCGAAGTGCTGACGGCCGACGAAGCCGACCTCATCGGCACCATTGCCGTGAGCGACGGCACCCAGTTCTGGGTATGGAACCCGGCGCAAAACGTGGTGCTGACCGGCCAGTTTGAAGAACTGTACGCTCGCATCGCCGAAGAGATGGCCGGCCAAGAGTTCGACCATGAAGGGGATTTTGATCACGAAGGCGAATTCGATGAAGCTAACATTCCCGAAACACCCGAAGAAGCCGTGGCCAAGCTGCTGGAGTACTTCACCGCCGAGCGGGCTGGCTCTGAGGTAATTGGCGATACCAACGTTAACACCATCCGCCTCATCCCCATCCCCGAGCAAATGCCCGAAGAAGTGCGCGCCGCTGGCGGCCTGCTCAACGTCTGGCTGCGCGAAAGTGACAGCGCCCCGGTGGGCATCGCGTACACCGGCAGCGCCCTTGGTTCCGGCGTGGCCCGCGCTACCTTCCTGGAAATCAACCAGGGCGTCGCTGATGACGTCTTCACCTTCACCATTCCCGAAGGCGCGACGGTGATCAACGCCGCCGACCTGGAACTGCCAGACAAAGACGCGCTGGAAGAAGCGGCCGCAGTTGAGCCCGACTTCGACCTGCTCTCCCCCACCAGTCTACCCGATGAGGCCACGCTGCGCGAAACAACCAACGTGCGCGGCGCGATTGTCGAGCGATATGGGCTGCCGGACGGCCGTTCCTTCACCATCGCCCAGGGCCGCACCAGCGTGAACCTGGCCCCCGCTGAAGGCGGCGAAAGCGTCACCGTGCGCGGCGTGGCGGGTATGGTCTACACCGATCCGGAAGACGGTCGCACACTGCTCAACTGGTCCGAAGGCGACATCCAATACTGGATCGGCGGCGACCTGACCGGCGAAGAAGCCCTGGCCATCGCAGAATCACTTCAATAAACTGTAATCCGTGAACGGTAATCGGTAAACAGTAATCGGTGAACGGTCTGGCTTTATTCCGACCGTTTACCGATTACCGAC
>CAUJGI010000482.1 GCA_963169155.1 Chloroflexota bacterium | reverse complement strand
AATTGCCATGGCGACAAACAGCAGCAAAAAACCTGCCAAAACGGGGGCCAAAAAGAAGGCGAGGTTGCGGCGGGAACGGCCGTTGCGGGTCATCGGTTGGGGTGCGGTAGCTTGCATAAATTTCTCTCAGCGAGTCG
Organism: Chloroflexota bacterium; assembly: GCA_963169155.1. Classification (GTDB taxonomy): domain Bacteria; phylum Chloroflexota; class Anaerolineae; order Promineifilales; family Promineifilaceae; genus Leptofilum. The sequence continues at coordinate 6,623 of CAUJGI010000482.1, read as the reverse complement.
TATTTTTTGTCCTTAATCGGGGCAATTATAGCGGATACGGCCGTTGTACCATCGATTTCGCGCGGCCAATTACCATGTTCTAATGTGCCAGTCCGCGCCTCGTAACCGCCTCTCGATGGACGTTCGCATCTGAGGATGCTCACTCCTCGCTGTTTATTGGCCTTCCGGGGCTTCCAACCAGACCGTCTCAAACTCTTCCAGGAAGTAGCTGGCAAACGTCGGATCGTGCACGATGACGATGTTTTCGTCGTTGCGCCGGTTGGCGTTGTCGCTGAAGTTGAACGAGCCAAAAATCACCGTATTGCGGTCGATGATGAATACTTTGTGATGCATCACCTGCGGATTGCCGTCGGTGCGTACGGCGACGTTGGCCAGCCGCGCCTGCGCCAGCGGCGTGTAGTAGCTAAACGGCGTGTCGGATCCCACCCGCTCAAACACGCCGCGCACAATCACCCCGGCATCGGCCCGGCCCAGCACCGCCTCGCCAATTTGCTCATCGGTGAAGGAGAAGGCCATAAACAGGATTTCACTCTGGGCGCTGGCCACACGGCGGGCAATGATGAGACTGATCTCTTTTTCCGAGCCGAAATAATTCTCCACCTCAATGCCGCCAATGGAAAGCAGTTCGTTGGGCGTGTTTTGCGGCGAATCGGGGCCAAACAGCTCGTCAACGTACATCTCGTCCATCTCGGCGGTGTAGTTGGCCGCCAGGCGCGGCGAGTTGAGGCGCACAATGTTGTTGTTGTTGCAGTAAACGCCGTTGGTGGTGAGGTTCATCGAACCCAGCCAGACGATACGGCCGTCGATCACCACAAACTTGTTATGCATCAGGCTCGTCCGCTTATCCTCGCGTACGCTGATGCCGTTGCGCCGCAGCCGATTGATGCTGCTCAGGCCCGCGTTGTCTGTATCGGTCACCACGCGCACCTCCACGCCGCGCGCTTCCAGGTCGATGAGCGCCTGGACGATGGGTTCGGCATCCAGATCAAAGGCGGCAACGTCTACCCGCACTTCGGCCGTGAGCATGTCGTTGGCCATATCCTCATCCAGCCCGCCCACGCGCTCCGCCTCTGGCGGGCAGGTGGGGTTGGTGAAGTAAATTTCGTACCAATCCGCCGGGGCCGACGTGTCGGGCACCGTGTCGATGACCGGTTCACCTTCGCTCAGGCCAAACTGGGTCAATAAATCCTGCCCAAAGATGACCGACAAGACGGCCAAAATCAGCACGAGTAGCGCGCCACCTGCTTTTTTGTTCATGGGACTTCCTTGTTTTCTTAGACTTGAGAGGTTTTGTTCGCCCGTGTCTTACCTTTGGTTTAAACCTGTCAAGTCTACGTGTTGAATGTCATGGTGTACCGCCTCGGCCCAGGTACGCACGTCGGTGCAGTAGGTGGCCGGGTCGTCCAGCCGCACGGCCATGATGGTTTGGGTCCAGGTAAAGGACGGCCGTTCCGCCGCTTCACCTTTCACCATGCTGAATGACTTGGGCTGCGTTTTTTGCTGCTGCCGGATCAACTGCCGCATCCGCGCCGGGGAAACGCCCTCGATCAGGAATTCGTGCAGAATCTGGGCCATGGCTCGCCAGCCATCGGTGGAAAGGTGGCTGGGGTGCTGGAGCATGTAGGCGGGCACCGTGAAATGGTGCACCGCACCGTACCCCGGATCGGTCAGCTCCAGCGCCATGCAGGCGTGGTAGCGGTCGGTGCAGGTTTCCTCGCCTGCGGGCAGCGCCCCACATTCCAGGCAGGGCAGCACTTCATCGCGTTGTGTCATTAGACTTAAAGGCTTTTATCAAAGATTTCGCAGATTGAAAAGATGAAAAATCGGGTCTCAAAAATCTCGGTGGCCTCTGTGGCAAAATTAGCTGGCGTCTGTTTGGATGAGCGCCAGCAGGTGGTGGAAGGCTGCCTCGCGCTCTTCGGCGCTGCGGGCCTGGTTGAAGTGGTTGACGTGCCGCAAATTGTCGGGGCGCAGCGGCTGGTTGGTGAGCCAGCGCAAATTTTTGAGTACGCGGGTCATGGTGTCGTCGACCAGGTCAAATTCAGGCTGTTTGCCAATCGTGCCCATGAGGTCGTTGATGCCTGCCATGATGAGGCGTACGGCCGTACCATCCTTTTCCAGCAGCGGATCGGCATCGTCGTCGGGCAGGTGTTGGGTGCGGACGGCCGTTGCTTCCACCTGCGCCATGCCCCACTGCAGCAGCTGCTCTGCCTGGGCATCCACCAGGTTGCTGCGCCAGCCTGGCTCATCCAAAATCGGCCCAAACCACAGTTTGAGCCGCGAACGCACAATGTCTGAGGCTAAATCATTCATGTAATACACCGTCTACTTCTGCCAGCAGTTGGGCTTGCCGGGAGGCATCTAAAAATGGACAGGTTTCAATAAACTCGCGCAGAGCGAGCAGCTCCCCGGCAGCAATCGCTCGCAGACGCTGCAATTCCTGCATCATCTCCGCCCGCTGTGCCAGGAGATAGTTAAACTGCACGTCGCAGGCCGGAATTGGCGGCGGGTAGTGCAGAATCTCGTCAAAGATCCGCTGTTTCTCCCGCTCCAGGTGGCTCTCAACTGCCTGCCACAAGGCGGTCATCGATGCCAGATTTTGCTCCCTAACCATTGCGGTCATACGCTTCCTCTTTGTAGCCGCGGATTCTTTCCGCGCAAAAAAAACGCGCTAAGAAAGCGCGGCTACGCATGTTTTTAGGCGTAGCCGGGCAGCAAAACAAAGTCGTCGTTTGCCTGGATGATGTGGTGCGGCAGCCAGGCCACGCCAAACAGCGTGGTGCGGATGTTGCTTTTGGTGGGCGTGACGGGAATCGTCGTCATGTCGTGCGCAATCGCTTCCCATTTGGCCTGAATTTCGGCCAGTGCTTCTTCCGCTTCCGCTTCCAGCGCGGCAATTTCCTTTTGGTACTCTGCAATTTGGTCTTTCGACTCTTCGATGTCGGCTTTGGCCTCGGCCGTCATGCGCCGCTTGGTCATAGACGAGGAAACGCTGCGCCGCCGCTTGCTGAACAGGCTGAACAGCGTCTCGGCGTGGGTCACCGCTTCTTCTCGCTTCCGCTGATCGTATTCGGCCTCGTCTTCGGCCAGCTCGCGCTCTTCCTTTGTCAGCTTGTCTTCGAGGGAATCGATCTTCTTTTCATACTGCTCGGCTACTTTTGTGCTTTCTTCGTCAGCTGCCATTTTGCCAGCAGCGGCACACTGTTTGGCAAAGTCCTGGATAGAGACATTTGGCCCGCCGTAAATTGCGAGTTCTTCGTTGGCCTTCACCTCAATTTCCAGCTCGCGGTAAATCCACTCCTCAAAATCGCGCTTCATGTCGGCCACGGTTTTGGCATCGTTGAGGGGTGCTTCCAGCAGGTCAAAGCGGGCATCCAGCAGCGGGACACGGTCTAGCTGGCGTTCGTCAATGCGTTCGGACTTAAAATCCTGCCAGCGCACCACACCGCGCCGATCTGGTTGAGGGACAACGGCCGTTTGCCACACCTCATGCTCCAGGTTATAGCGGCGGTTGCTAAAGCCAATACCCGCCTGGGCCAGCAGCACGGGTTGGTACAAAATGCCAGCCGATTGGGCGTTGAGGGGGAGGGAACGGCCGTCCCGCTGCACCGCCTCACTCACCGTCAAATTCTGCGGCAAGAAATACTCCTCCGTCCGCCCCGGTACACCCGGCTTGGACGCCTCGCCCGGCAGTTGGGGGGATTGGCGATTGGCGATTGGCGATTTTGCGTCAGCCAGAGCAGGTGTCGTCGCCGCCAACTGCACCCCACTTTTCACTTCTGACTTTTCACTTTCCACTGAATACCGATCACCGATTACCGCTAACTGACCACTGGCTCCCGCCAGCGCGTTCAGCGCCGGAATCTGGTCGCGGGTGACCGGCCCGGCCAGGTAGTTCATCGCCCAGCGGGTTTGGAAGAGCGACGGCTGCTTGTCATGCACGTTGCGCAGCAGGAAAACCCGCTTGCCCAGGGCGGAGATCAAATCATCATACACGCGCCGGTCGAAGCCGCCGCTGGCCGCCGTGGTCAGGCCGTCCAGCAGGCGGGCCTTGTCCTGCTCCGTGCCCAGCTTGCCGATGAACCACGTCCCGGCGTTGGACAGTGCCTTGTAATCGACGTCGACCGGATTTTGCGTGGCCAGCACCATGCCCACGCCAAAGGCACGCGCCTGCTTCAGCATGCGCAGCATCGGCTCCTTGGAGGGTGGATTGGCGGTGGGGGGCAGGTAGCCAAAAATCTCGTCGAAGTAGACCAGGGCGCGCAGCGTGGTGCTGCCTTTTTGCGCCCGCATCCACGACTCCACGGCCGAATACAACAGCGTCACAAAAAACATACGCTCCGCTTCGGCGAGGTGGGCGATGTAGAAGATGGTGTGGCGCGGACGGCCGTCTGGCTGGTACAACAAGCTGGCCACGTCCAACGGCTCTCCCTCGATCCACGATTGGAAGGCGGGCGAAGCCAGAATGTTGTTCAGGGTCATGGCCAGGTCAAAGCGATCTTTTTCCGGGAAAAAGGTGTTGATGTCGAACACGCCCAGCTTGTTAAACGGCGGTGCCTGGGACTGCATGATCAGGCTGGCCAGGTCCAAATCTTGCCCCTGGCTCCAGGCGTGTTCAAAAATATTGGCCAGCAAAATATGCTCCCGCATACGCACCGGATCGATATTTTTGAAGCCCACCAGCCCCAGCAGGGCGGTGACGGTGCCGGAAATCTTCTCACGCAGCAGTTCGCGGTTGCTTTCCCAGGGAATCTCCGGTGCTTTGAGCGAGGCCAGAATGGAGACGGGCAGGCCCGCATCGGAGCCGGGGGTGTAGATGGCAAACTGGGCGCTGTCTTTGAGCTTTTGGATGCGCTCGGGGGTGATCTCCCAACCAGCTAACCCGTTGCGCCATAGAACTGCCGTTTCCGCTGCCGCCTCTTCCACTGTTTTGCCCTCACGCCGCGCCTGGGTGGCGTTGATCCACGGGGCAAAGTCGGTCGGGGCCAGCTCCGGGAAGTGCATCAGTGCATTGGTGATATCTCCCTTGGGATCAATCATCAGGGCGGGCACCTTGTTCAGCGCCGCCTCTTCCAGCAGGTCCAGGCACAGGCCCGTCTTGCCGGACCCAGTCATGCCCACCACCACCGCGTGGGTTACCAGGTCGTCGGGATCATACAGCAGGGGCTGTTCGGTTTGTTCGTTGGTTTGGGTGTCGACAACACGACCCAGATAGAATTTTCCGTCACTGTCTAGCATGATTTTGCCTCCGCTTCCGTGAAAGCAAACCACAGTATTTTGAAAACGGAGTGTGATTTCTCTGTGGTTTGTTCAAGTAAAAGCGGGAAAAATGTCTCAACCTTCTTCAAAGGAGTTGCCCGCTTTTACCAAAAAACGGGACGCAGCTTGATGAAATGTGATCGTGTCCCGCTTTGCTTTACACAGTTTACCGCAAGTTAAAGAAGTGTCTACTGATTACGATCCGACGCGCCTAAAAAAGGGCGGCATGGTTCAGAAATCGAAGAAACTCGCTTGACAGTTTATAGAGCGATTTTATAAATCGCTCAGAGAACGATTTGCAAAATTGTTCACCAATTTGTAAAGCTGGCTTGGGTTCAAAATGAACCATGCCACATTTCGAATTGCTGAAGTTCATCAGGCCCGCTACAGTTTTTGCGCAGCCTGTTGTAAAATGACTATCCTGTACCCACCATTGAGCTGCTTCTCTGCTTGCCCGGCAGCCCGGCTGGCACAAATTCGGCAAAAAACCTGCTCCCTTTTTCTCTCTGCCCCCGTTTTGTGCAAACAGGCTTTAGATTTTCAACGTCTTTTTTGGAACGAGGAAGACTTTTATGAAGAAGTTCATGCCTGACATGTTGCGGATTCCTCTGATCTATGCCATTTTTGGCTTGTTATGGATATTGTTGACGGATCGTCTGCTGCTGCAATTGGCTCCAGACGTGGAAACAACGGTTTATTGGCAAACGTACAAAGGGTGGATTTTTGTTGGTCTGAGCACGCTCGTCATTTACAGCCTGGTGGTCCAGGCGGCGCGGCAAAATCAGGTGGCCAGGCATGCCCTCTCTGAGAGCGAAAAACGGTACCGGCTCCTCTTCGACAACAATCCCCTGCCCATGTGGGTATACGATGCGGAAACGCTGGCGATTTTAGAGGTGAATGAAGCGGCCGTCGCCCAGTACCAGTACCCCCGGCCAGAATTTCTCCAACTCAACATCAAAGAGATTCGCCCGCCAGAGGATGTCCCCCTGCTGCTAAACAACCTGGCGAAGCTCAGTAATCGCCTCAATCTTGCCAGTGAGTGGCGGCATCAGCGCAAGGATGGCACGATTTTCCCGGTGACCGTGATTTCACATGCGTTGGTACACAACGGCCGTTCCGCTCGCCTCGTTGTTTGTCAGGACATGACTGACCAAAAACGGATTGAAACGGAACGTACCAACATTTTCCAGCGCAACCAGGCGCTGGTGCGGGCTTTAGGGGAAATCGTCTATGAATGGTCGCTTGACCGCAATGACGTACTCTGGAACGGTGATTTTGAGCGTATCCTGGGTTATTCCGCTGCGGAAATGGGGCATACGGCGGCCAGTTGGGAAGACAAAATCCATCCCGATGATCACCCCTGG
>CAUJGI010000481.1 GCA_963169155.1 Chloroflexota bacterium | reverse complement strand
GGAAGACGAAGCGATTCCGCTTGAAGAGGGTGAATATTATCTCTTCGAACTGGAAGGGTTAGAAGTGTACACCACCGAAGGTGAACTGCTGGGCACCCTCACCAGCGTCATCGAGACCCGGGCCAACAACGTGTTTGTGGTGCAAGATGAGCAGGGCGTAGAGCTGCTGCTGCCGGATACGGACGAAGTGATTCAGGACATTGATTTTGACAACGGCCGTATGACCGTGACGCTGCTGCCTGGTTTACGGCCGTGATCGGGTAATCCGTAATCGGTAATCCAATTACTGTTCACCGATTACCGTTCACTGCTCACCGATTACCGAAACGTTTCTCTCAATCGACAACCCAAACAGGAAAGGTATACTTTTCTCATGTCCGATCTCAAATATTGGCTTGGTTTTAATTTGGTGAAAGGCATCGGGCCAGCCAAAGTGCAGGCCTTGCTCGATTATTACGGCTCGCTGGCCACTGCCTGGCAGGCCAATGACTTTGAGCTGTACAAGATCGGCTTCGACAAGCGGGCCGTGGCTAATTTGTTACAGGCCCGGCGTGAAGTGAACCTGGATGTGGCTTTGGCTCAGGCGCAGCAGGCCAATATCCAGCTGCTCACCTGGGAAACGGCCGATTATCCCAATTACCTGCGCGAGATTCCCAATCCGCCGCCGCTGCTGTACCTGCAAGGGGACCTGTTGGAGCAGGATCGTTGGGCGGTGGCCGTGGTGGGTACGCGGCGACTGACCAGTTACGGCCGTCAGGTCACGCGTGACCTGGTGGCGGGGTTGGTGCAGAACAATATTACCGTGGTTAGCGGTTTGGCGCGGGGGATTGATGCCATTGCCCACAAAACGGCCGTTGAGCTGGGCGGCCGTACGCTGGCGGTGCTGGGGTCGGGGCTGGACGCCATCTACCCGGCGGACAACCGCGCATTAGCGCAAGAAATTACGCAAGGACACGGGGCTATTATCAGCGAATATGGCCTGGGCATCCAGCCCGAGGCCAAAAATTTCCCGCCCCGCAACCGTATCATTAGTGGGCTTTCCCTTGGCGTAATTATCGTTGAAGCAGGCGAACGCAGCGGCGCGCTCATTACCACGAACTTTGCTTTGGAGCAAAACCGCGACGTGTTTGCCGTGCCGGGCAATATCAATAGCCCGGCCAGTCAGGGAACCAACAAACTAATTCAGGAAGGGGCCAAGCTGGTTACCCGCGTTGAGGATGTGCTGGAGGAGCTGAATTTGCACATGGTGGCTGAGCGAACGGCCGAACAGCTGGTGCTCCCAGAAACGGCCGAAGAAATCGCCCTCTACACCCGGCTCTCCGCCCAGCCGGTGCACATCGACGATCTCAGCCGCACCACGGGCCTGCCCAGCGCGCTGGTAAGCAGCACCCTGACATTAATGGAACTCAAAGGGATGGTTCAGCAGGTTGGTGGCATGAACTATGTGCTGCTGCGTGAGGACCAATCCTTCTACCAAACCACACAAAGCGAGGACACATCATGAAAATAGTCATTTTTGCAGGTGGCTCGGGCCGGCGCTTATGGCCCATCAGCCGCAAAAAATCCCCCAAACAGTTTGAACCCATAATTGGCGAAAAATCTACCCTCCGCCTGGCCGTTGATCGGGTTCTTGAACAATACGGCGCTGAAAATATCTTTATCTCCACCAACGAAGCGTATGTTGAACTCATTCGCCAGCAGCTGCCGGAGCTGCCGCGGGGCAACGTCATTGGCGAGCCAACCCGGCGCGACCTGGCCGCGGCCGTGGGATTGGCCCTGGCCCACCTCGCCCACGCGACGCCCGACGAGGCGCTCAACGAAGAGCCCGTGGCAATTTTGTGGGGCGACAACTACATGGACCAGGTAGACGTCTTTCAGCGGGTGTTGGACGGTGCGGAAAAGCTGATTGCGGCCCACAAGGCCAGGATTTTGTTCATCGGCGAGACGCCCCGGTTTGCCAACGATCAGCTGGGTTGGATTGGCTTGGGCGAGGCGCAGGGGTCGGTAAACGGCCGTTCCTACTTTGGTTTCCAATCTCTCCGCTACCGGCCGCCGTTGCACGAGTGTCGGCAGATGTTTGCCGAAAATACGCATGTGTGGAATACTGGCTACTTCGTTACCACAATCGGTTTTGTGCGCAAACAGTACCAACAGCATCAACCCAACATGTGGGTCGGTCTCACAGAAATCGAAGAGGCAATTGGGCAGCCGGATTACCAGGAGACTTTGCACCGCGTCTATCCCAATTTAGACGTGATGAGTTTCGATGATGCCATTTTGCATCATGTCGATCCGGCTGATGCACTGGTGCTGCACGGCGAAATGGGTTGGAGCGATCCTGGCACCCTGTACGCCCTGAAAGAAGCCGTAAATCCGAATGTGAAGGCCAATGTCACCAAAGGCAAAGTCATCGTGGAAGCGTCGACCGACAGCCTGGTTTACAACTACGAATCTGATAAGCTGTTAACCGTTATTGGCCTTGAAGGCATGATTGTGGTAAACACAGAAGACGCCATCCTGGTTGTACACAAAGACAACATCCCCCTGGTTAAGAAAATGGTGGACGGCCTGGAAGGCACCGATTTAGAATCTTATAGTTAAACCTGACCTGATTTTGACGTTTGGCAGCTGTCTGGCTGCCCAGGGCAAACGTCATTTCTTTAGGTCAGTACACAGATTAGCGTTGCCTGTTCCGGGTTGTTAATCTGGAACTTGGTGAAGCTGTTTTGCCCAAACAGGAAACGTAAAGTGCGCACCAGGCTGCATTTTACGTTTTGTGTTTTCTAAAGAAATTATTTATGGATGACGAACAGAAAGTGATTGGTTATTGTTTTAAATGCCGCGAAAAGCATGAAATTGTTGGGGCTCAGCCGGAGTGGGCGGCCAATGGTTCGCCCGGCACGCGGGGAACCTGTGCCAACTGCGGTGGCACTATCTACAAAGCGGGCCACACCCCGGCGCACGACACTCTGCCCAAGCCAGAAGTGACCGCGACGCGGAAAAAGACCAAAAAGGCGCAAAAGGCCACGACAAAGGCTGCCAAATCGGCCAAAACGGGCAAATCCGCCAAAGCTGCTAAAACCACCAAGGCTGCTAAAACCACCAAGGCTGCGAAAACAGCCCAAAAGAAAAGCCCCGCCCCCAAGCCAATCCCTGCGGGGCGGCGCTCGGGCAAGCTGGTGGTGGTGGAGTCGCCTGCCAAGGCCAAGACCATTGGCCGTTACTTGGGCAAGGGGTACACGGTGAAATCCAGCGTGGGCCACGTGCGCGATCTGCTGAAGTCTCGCCTGAGCGTGGACATTGATAACAATTTTGAACCGGAATACCGCGTCACGAACGACAAGCGGGATGTGGTGAAGGATTTGACCAATGCCGCCGCCAGAGCCAAAGAAATCTTCCTGGCCACCGACCCCGACCGGGAAGGTGAGGCGATTGCCTGGCACGTGCTGGAAGCGGCCGAAATGGACCCCTCCATCACCCGCCGGGTGGTGTTCCATGAAATTACCAAGCAGGCGGTGCAGAAGGCATTTGAAGAGCCGCGTGATATCGACATGGACCGGGTGAATGCGCAGCAGGCGCGCCGTATTTTGGACCGCCTGGTGGGGTACAAGCTGAGTCCGCTGCTGTGGCGTAAGGTGCGCGGCCGTTTGTCGGCCGGGCGCGTGCAGTCGGTGGCGGTGCGGCTGGTGGTGGAGCGCGAACGCGAGATCCAGGAGTTTGTTACAGAAGAGTACTGGACGCTGGATGCACAGTTGAGCCGGGAGAAAGATCGGGAGATGGGGGAACGGCCGTCGTTTACCGCCCGTCTCTTTAAGCTCAACGGGGAAGACCCGGTGCTGAAAAGTGAAGCTGATGTGCGCCCGCACCTCGACGTGCTGGAAAAAAGCCGCTGGGACGTGGGCGAAGTACGTGTGGGCAAGCGGACCCGTCGGCCCGCAGCGCCGTTTACCACCAGCACGATGCAGCAAGAAGCGTCGCGGCGGTTAGGCTTTAACACCACCAAGACGATGCGCGTGGCCCAGCAGCTGTACGAAGGCATTGACCTGGGCGACGATGAAGGTGCGGTGGGTTTGATCACTTACATGCGTACCGACAGCGTTTCTGTCTCCAAAGAGGCGGAAACCGAGGCGCGGGCCTACGTGGGTAAACATTTTGGCCCCAACTACGTGCCGGTGAAGCCGCCGGAATACAAAACAAAGTCCAAAATGGCCCAGGAAGCGCACGAAGCAGTCCGACCAACTTCTGTTTCTCGTGTGCCCAAGCAAATTAAAGATCATTTATCGCGGGATCAATATCGGCTGTATCGGCTGATCTGGGACCGTTTTGTGGCCAGCCAGATGTCGCCCGCGCGGTACGATACCGTTTCGGTGGACATTTGGGTGGGTGATCAGAAGGTGGTGGTGGAACGGCCGTATCTCTTCCGCGCCACCGGGTCGGTGATGACTTTTGCCGGGTTCCTGGCCTTATACGAAGAAAGCCGCCCGGAAGACCGCCCCGACGACGACCAGAACCAGGTGCCGCCGGACCTGAAAGAAGGCGAAGTGCTGGACCTGCTGCGCCTGCTGCCTGAGCAGCATTTTACCCAGCCACCGCCGCGCTTTAGTGAAGCCACGCTGGTGAAATCGTTGGAAGAGTATGGAATCGGCCGTCCCAGCACCTATGCCTCGATCATCTCCACCATTCAAGACCGGGGATACGTAGAGCGCGTGGACAAGCGCCTCCAGCCCACCGAGACGGGGCTTGTGGTGAACGATCTGCTCGTCGAGTATTTCCCCGACATCCTGTCGGTCGACTTCACGGCGCGCATGGAGGATGAGCTGGACAAGATTGCCGAGGGCGAGCCGTGGGCGCCGGTGATTGGCAGTTTCTATGGCCAGTTTGTTGAGAAACTGGAAGTGGCCGACGATTCCATCCCCAAGCTGGACTTGAAGCCGGAAGTGGAGTTGGTCGGGCGTGAATGTCCCTTGTGCGGCAGTGATTTGCTGTATCGGGAGGGAAGGTACGGCCGTTTCATCGGCTGTTCGAACTTCCCCAAATGTCGCCACACGGAGCAGCTGCTCAACAAAATTGGTGTTACCTGCCCCAACGGCGGCGAGATGGTCGAGCGCCGCTCCAAGCGCGGCCGCGTCTTCTACGGCTGCTCGCGCTACCCGGACTGCCAGTTCAGCAGCTGGAAACGGCCCGTCGTTGATGAGACAAAGAGCTGCAATGGCCTGCTCGTCCAGGTGAACGAAAACCAGACAGAGTGTGTGGCTTGTGGCCTGGCGGAACCGGCCAAAGAAAAAGCGGCCGTCAGTGATTAGTGTCTGAGTCGTGTCATACCCGCGCAGGTGGGTATCCATCTTGCTAACCAGGGTGGATTCCCGCAGCCTGCCCCCGCGAAGGCGTGGGGCGGGAATGACAATCAAAAATGCAAATATAGTGTAAGCAGTTGGACAATCGTCGGATTTCCCTTGTAAATACAGTTTATGAGAGAAATCCGATTTTTTGTTTTTAGGACCTCTGTATAAGGACATTTCCGCCGCAAATTGCTAAAATGTGCCCGTGAGCCAGCAACACCGTTCTCCACGCCATCCCCGGCTAAAATCCCCTTGTAAAGGAAAATGTAAAGGAACCTGAACCATGAAACTTCGTCTTGCATCTCTCCTGTCTCTTTTTACCCTGGCCGTGGCTTTAATCGTCGGCCTGAGTGTGGATACCCGTCAGTCGGCCGCCGCGCCGGTAGGGGATTCCCAGAGCTTCACCTATCTGCCGTATATCTCTCGGCCAGAAGATTTGTTCGTTTCCAAACTGGAGATAAGCCAATCGATCCAGGATGCCAGCAACGGCGTGCCGCTGGTGGCCAACCGGCCGACGGTGGTGCGTGTTTATACCGCTACGACCACCGGCAGCAATATGCCCAATACCAGCATAACCCTCACGGCGACTCGTGGCGGCAGTCCGTTAACACCTGTTACCTCAAACATCCAAACGGCGTCTGGCGCGTCCAGCCGGGCGGATTTGGGCAGCACCTTTAATATGACGCTGCCATCCAGCTGGCTTTCCGGCACGGTATCGATCACCGCAAAAGTGACAGGCCAAACCCAGGGCAGCTTTACTCAATCCTTCACTTTCAACACCGTGCCCACGCTTAACGTGATGATTGTGCCTATCAATTACACGCAAACAGGCGCATCTGGTGGCAATGGTTTTTACGCTGCGCCAAGCTCCGAGCAGATTAGCGATTGGATGATGCGGGCTTATCCGCTGAGCAACATGAACATTACGTTTCATTCACCAGTCCCGTTTACGGGTAACCTGAGACAAAATAGTAGCGATTGGATTAACTTGCTCAATCTCGTTACGGATGTGAAAGAGGGTGAAAGTCAGCCAAACTCAACGGTGTATTATGCGTACGTGAATTTTGGTTCGGGTTGTTCTAACACCTGGTTTAACTGCTCCGGTGGTATTGCGGGGATTGGCTGGATTGGTTTCCGCGCCGCGGTGGGCATCCATAACCTGCCCTCGGGGTTTGGCACCGATGCCACGGGTGAACTGGCGGCGCATGAAATTGGCCACAACTTCGGCCGTCGGCATGCGCCATGTGGCGTTTCACCTTATGATGAGGATTATCCGTACGCCGGGGCATCGATTGGAGAGTATGCGCTGGACGGCATTGGCGGGACGCTGGAACTGCTCAGCCCCAGCGGCTATGTGGACATGATGAGCTACTGCGACCCGGTGTGGGTGTCTGACTACACTTACAAGGCGCTGTATACCGACCAGGTTAGCAAAGGTGCGTTTGTTTGGGCAGCGCAGGAAGAGAGCCTGCTGATTGGCGGGTCTGTGGCCGAAGATGGCAGCGTGGCGCTGGATCCGGTTTATTTCATGCCGACTACGGCCGTTCCCACCCAAAACGCTCTTTACCACGTTGAACTGCTAGACATCGCGGGCAGCGTCATTGCCACCCATCCCGTGGACCTGCTGCTGGCCGAGGAGCCTGGTGTTTCGGCGCAGGCCATTCGCGGTGTGGTGCCTGCGCCCGACGTCCCGGTGGCCGAACTGAGGGTGGTGGATGTGGCTTCAGGCACGGCCGTTGCCAGCCGCACTCTCGCCATCGCCAGCATGGCTGTCAACGCCACCCTGGCGCAGCGCAGCGAAACGGCTACGGTCGGCTGGGGCATCGCCGATGTGCCCGCCAACGTGCGCTACACTGCCAACGACGGCCTCACCTGGACCACTGTGGGTTTGAACGTGCTGGGCGGCAGCCTGGAAGTGGATTTAAGTACGCTGCCCGGTGGGGGGGGCGGCCGTTTCCAAATTATCCTGGCCGATCAGGGCACACCGACCCGCTTTGAGGTGACGCTGGACACCCCCCTGGCCGACCGCCAGCCCACCGCCTGGATCAGCGGCCCGGCCATTGTTGCCGCCGGATCGCCCACCGCGCTCTACGCCTTCGGCTCCGACGCCGAAGAGGGTGCCTTGAGCGATTTTGTTTGGTCAGTGGATGGGAATCCCATCGCGGCGGATGCAGCGCTTTTCCTGCACGATTTGGCACCGGGTGAACACGTTATCACCCTCAGCGCCACGACGAGCAGCGGACAAACGGCCGTTGCCAGCCATATTGTGACGGTTACGCCGT
>CAUJGI010000480.1 GCA_963169155.1 Chloroflexota bacterium | reverse complement strand
GCCTACGGAACTGACGCTCACGGCCGAATTTGGGGTCAGTCGGGCGACGATTCGGACGGTGCTGACCCGGCTGGCCAACGAAGGGCTGATCTTTCGGCGGCAGGGGGCCGGGACGTATGTGAATCAACGGGTGGGGGAGGTGAACACCTTGCGCGGGCTGCTGGATTACGGCCGTCTCATTGCCGAAGCCGGTTACCAACCATCGATCCAACCCATTTCCATGCTGACGCGGGAAGCTACCGCCGAAGAGGCGCGGGTGCTGAATCTGACTGTGGGGGAGCCGGTGGCGGTTTTGGTGCGGCTGTTCCTGGCGAACGAACGGCCGTTTATTCTGGCCACCAACCTCATTCCGCAAAAATTGTTTAAGGCAAATGGTGATTTTTACGACGGCCGTTTGCCCCTGCACAACTTCCTGTTCCAATACTGCGGCCAGTCCATTGCTTACGCCATCTACGAGATTTGCCCCCGGCTGGCCGACGATGAGAAGACCATTCAACTGCTGGACTGCCAACCTGGCCGTTTGCTGCTGGAATTTTCCACCACATTTTATAACCAGGAAAATCGGCCGTTGGTTTGGGGGCACAGCACCTACGACGACTCGGTTGTCAAGCTGCGCTTCATGCAAAGCTGGGTTTAGCTCTTCGCTGTTTTAATCTGTTTAATCTCTGGATTTTCCCACTCAAATGACGGTGACAAACTCAGCGAGTGCCTTTTTCTCCAGGGCGTGCCGCGGAACCTCGGCGTTATCGGCCGGATAGCCGACGACCAGGTTGATATAGGCGCGCTCGTTTTTGGGGCGGTGCAAAATCTCGCTCAGGAAGCCCATTGGGCTGGGGGTATGGGTGAGGCAGGCCAGCCCGGCGTTGTGCAGGGCGGCGATGAGGAACCCCGTGGCGATGCCAACCGACTCCTGCACGTAGTAATGTTTCACGCGTGATCCATTTTCTGCCAGCCCGTATGACTGGGCAAAAATGACAATCAGACAGCTCGCCCGATCGATGAATGATTTGTCGGCGTCGGTGCCCAGCGGGGCGAGGGCTTCCAGCCACTCCTCCGAGGCGCGTCCGGCGTAGAAGGCGCGTTCTTCCTCCTCGGCCGCCAGGCGGATTTGGTGTTTGATGGCCGGATCGGTGACCACGACAAAGTGCCAGGGCTGCTGATTGGCCCCGCTGGGGGCGCGTCCGGCCGTTTCCAGGCAGCGCATGATCACGTCGAGCGGGACTGGCCTGTCAGCAAAGTCGCGGGTGCTGTGGCGCTGCTTCATGAAGTCGAAGAATTCCTGAGAACGGCGGCGCATTTCATCCTCAGCAAAGGTCTGTATTTCCAGAGGAACCGATGGAATGGATTTCATTTCACGCTCTCCTTGTTACACCGCAAACGGCGCAGAGAAGGCAAAGTTTTCTCCGTGATTCTTTGCGTTTTTCACGCGCTTTGCGGTTCAAATAAACTGGATGGCGACCGAGCCGAGGTCGCCAAAGTCGGCGCGGATGGTGTCGCCAATTTGGGCCCAGACGGGGCGGACAAACGAGCCGGCCAGCAGCATCTGCCCCGGCTCCAGGGCATAACCCAGCGTAGATAACTTGTTGGCCAGCCAGGCAACGCCGTTGGCCGGGTGGCCCATCACGCCGCAGGAGAGGCCGGTCTCTTCGATTTCGGTGTTGCGGTAGAGAATGCCAGGCACCAGGCGTAAATCGAGATCACGGGGGTGAAACGGCCGTCCCCCCAACACAAGCCCCGCACCAGCCCCGTTATCCGCTATGGTATCATAAATCTGGCGCGGCTCATCTACCCGCGTGTCAATAATTTCGATGGACGGCACGACAAATTCGGTGGCGCGCAGCACGTCCAGCATCGTGACGCCCGGACCTTTGAGCGGCGCGCCCAGGATAAATGCCAACTCCAGCTCCACGCGCGGCACGCAGTAGTTGGCGTGCCGCACTTTTGCGCCATCTGCAAGCAGAAAGTGGTCGTAAAGGAAGCCAAAATCCGGCTCATCAATCTTGGACGAGCGGCGCATGGCGATAGAAGTAAGACCCACTTTGTAACCAATCAGCCGGGCGCCAGCAGCCTGTTGGCGGCGGGCCACCTCGGCGGAAATGGCGTAGGCATCTTCAAATTCAATGTGGGGGAAGAGGGCGGAAGGGCGGGTGGTTTGCACCCTGGTACGATTGGCCTCCAGCAGGGCTTCAACCACCTGGTTCCGTTCAGCATCAGTCAGCATACAGCCTCCGGTTGTTGGGGAATTTTGTCTTTTATCTCCTAGCC
Source organism: Chloroflexota bacterium (assembly GCA_963169155.1). Lineage (GTDB taxonomy): Bacteria > Chloroflexota > Anaerolineae > Promineifilales > Promineifilaceae > Leptofilum. The sequence goes on along the minus strand of CAUJGI010000480.1, from coordinate 389 downwards.
TGCCTAGAGTATGCGATTTTTCTGAATTTGCATAGGTTTCTTGTTTGAGGCGATCTTCGGGCCACATGTTATCATTGCAAGCTACATTTTGGTCTTTGCAAGCTTTATCTACCGCCAAAATAATTGACACTGAGTGCCCATTCGCCAACAAGTTAGCGGAACTGGCGCATGGGCTGCCAGACTCCAGTCAGCAACTGTATTCCAGTTTCTACGATGGTTTGATGGATGCCAATTATTGATTGCGGTTCACGGATTACCGAAAAAGGGACGAGAAGATGAGCAAACTCTGGGGCGGCCGTTTTGCCAAGGGCACGGACGCATTGGTACATGAATTTAACGCCAGCCTGCGCTTTGACCAGCGGCTGGCAGCGCAGGATATTGCGGGCAGT
>CAUJGI010000479.1 GCA_963169155.1 Chloroflexota bacterium | reverse complement strand
GGACATTGGTCTCACGCCCACCTTTCTCGACCTGGCCCTTGGCGCAGTAATTGGTGTTTGGCTCCTGGCCATCGTCACCGGGGCGCAGCGGGAATTGGTGACTGCACCCATTGCCCTGCCGCTGCTCGTTTTCATCCTCGTGGCCATCTTCGCCTTCATTTTTGGCCTGAGCAACGGACCGCTGACCCCCACGCTGCTGCGCAAATTTGCTGAACTGCTGCTGAGTCTTGGTTTTGTCTACATCATTGTGGATTATTGCCGTACGCAGGTGCGCCTGGAGCGGCTTGTAAAGGTGGTGCTGCTGGCGGGGGCGGGAGCGGCCGTTATCGGCATTATTCTCTGGCTGTTACCGGAAGACACAACCAACACCATCTTGAACTTCCTCACCCGGCTGGGTTACCCCGGCGGCTGGGTCATCCGCTACATCGAGGAAAACCCAGAGTTGTCTGAGCGGGCCATCAGCACCTCGGTGGACCCCAACGTGCTGGGCGGGCTGCTGTTGATGATTGGTGCGTTGGCCGGGCCGCAGCTGGTGGCGAAACGGCCATTGTTCCCCCGCTGGCTCACCTGGGGCATTGTTGGCTCGATTTTCCTCTGTGTGGTGTTGACGTTTTCACGTGGGGCGATGTTTGGCCTGGCGACGGGGTTGGGTTTCATTGCCATCTTGCGCTACCGGCGGCTGATTCCCTATATGGCTGGCGGCGGCTTGCTGTTGCTGCTGCTGCCCGTGGCCCAAACCTACATCGAGCGTTTTGTTGAAGGCATCCAGGGGCAGGATTTGGCCACCCAGATGCGTTTTGGCGAATACCAGGACGCCATCACCCTGATTTTTCGCTACCCCATCATCGGCGTCGGTTTTGCCGGGACGCCAGACATTGATCTCTACCTCGGCGTGGCCAACGTTTACCTCACGATTGCCCAGGTGATGGGCCTCGTCGGGCTGCTGGCCTTTTTTGCCGTGATTGGCACCCTCTTTTTTTACGGCCTGTCGCACCGCCACATCTTCAAGGCGCACGAAGAGCTGGACGCGCTCTGGCTTGGCTTGCACGCGGCTATCATCGGCGGGCTGGCGGCGGGTATTTTTGACCACTACCTCTTTAACCTGGAATTTCACCACGCGGTGACGGCGTTCTGGCTGCTGGTGGGGTTGGCAACGGCCGTTACCCGCCTCGGTGTCGCCGAGCAGAATAAGACGCAGATGCACGCTGATTAATTGCAGCTGAAATCACCGACAAACAGCTCTTTTTCTACCACCTGCCCATCACCGGAGATGACTTTGCCGGTGCCAATCACCGCCGAACCATCTGGGCTGCTCACCTCAAAGCCAAAGCCGTTGGCTGTAGGACCACCCACCATGAGGTCGTTCCAGTAATAAGTGAAACGGCCGTTGCCGCCTTGCCCCTCCATGTACACCGTGCGATATTTCATGGTGCCTTCGCAGCGGGTGCCGGGCAAGGGATAAAGTGCCAGGCTTAGAGTCGGGCAGGCGCTGCCGCCACAGCTGTTGTTGGTTGAGGGTGGGGTCGTCATGCTGGCCACACCTGTGTCCGATACAACCGGCAGCGTTTCAAACTCCCCAGGCCAATCCAGCCGTGGACCAAAAACAAAGCCTGTTTCGCCCGAATTGGTCTGCACGTAGAACCAGTCACCCGTTTCCGAGCGCCCCAACACAGTAACCTGTTCACCCACGCCGATGAAGGTCACTTCCTGCGCGTTGCTGTCTGGGCCGATGTAGAGGCTGGAGGAGAGCAACGCGGTGGCGGGCGGCGATTGGGTAACGGCCGTGTCTGGCAATGCTGTCGGTTCCACCGTCGGTTCCGGCGAACTGGTTGCCGTGGGGCTGGCAGTCGCTGTGGTTGTTGGCTGGGCGGTCGTGTTTTGGGTGGCAGCGGCTGTTGGCGTAAACATGGTAGCCAGGCTTTCGGTAGCGGTTGCCGGTTTCGTGCCCGTGGTGATGACCAGAGGTGTGCTGCTGTCGGGATTTACGGTCGTACTTTCGGCGATGGTTTCAGCCCCCACGCTCCACGGCTGGCCGGCGATCAGCACAATGATGACGGTTGCCAGCATGGCCAGGCTCGCCAGCCATAAGGCGGGCCGCTGCAGCAGGTGGGCAACAGGCGAGGGATACGGCCGTTTCCGCGCTGCCTTTTCAGGTTTTTTCGGATTGGGGACGAAAGATGCGTTGGATTTCTCTTGCTCAATCACCTGGGCAATCTGGTAATTGGGATTGCAGGCAATAATCAGGTCAGAGGCGTCCTGGTAGGCGTAGGGTACCCATTTGCGTGGCACCTGTGACGGCCGTTCCGACGCAATTGCCGCCAGCTGCTGCTTTACATAGGCAAACACGTCATCAATGGTGATCTTGCCGTCGTGGTCAGAATCAGCTGCGCCGCTGAGCAGGCCCTGCACAAAATGCTCGGTGAACAACGACGGTTCGGCGTGCCCCTGGACTTTGCCCTTTGCCCAATTGTACTGCGTGCTGTCGTTGGCCGTCACCACCACCCGTTTGAAGCCGTTGTGGGCAAATGTGTCCGATGTGTTTACGTCTCGGCCTACCGCGCTGCCAGATTCAGTGGGCACCGTGTCGCTGTAGTAGCAGTCCATCACCAGAATTTGCTGCTCAGACAGGCTGTTGTCCATTTCGTCAGCGACAAAGCGGGTTGGAATGGCCGTGCCGCGCAGAAGATCGTGGTTGGTATCTTTCACTGCCAGGTAAAGCTGGCCCCGGGTGCCCAGAGCCGCGTGTCCCATAAAGTACAGCAGCAGCAAATCTTCCCGGTTGCGGTCGGCAAAAAACTGGGAAATGGCCCGGCGCACGCCATCGGCCGATTCGTTGATGAGTGTATGAACTTCGCGGAATCCGCCTACCCCCGGATTTTGCAGCACGTAGGCCAGCGTGTGGATGTTGGCCGTCGGCTTGATCAGCTGGGCCAGGGTTGGGTCGTCGTATTCGTAGTTGGCAATGATGAGGGCATACCGTTCACCCGGCGCTTTTTCGGCAGCGACCAGCTTTTGCGAATCCCCAACCGTTTCGGCCACTTGTTCCAGGGCATTGGCAAAGTCAACGGCCGTTCGATACCGGTGTTCCTTTTGCTTGGCCATCGCCTGCACAATCACTTCCTGGCAGGCAGTGGGTAAATCTGGGGCCATTTCCTGCAGGTTGGGCACTGGCTCAAACATGTGTTTGACGGCTACGGCGATGGGCGTGTTGGTCTGGTAGGGATGTTTGCCCGTCAACATTTCAAAGAGGATAACGCCGAGGGTGTAGATGTCGGAACGGCCGTCTAGTTCTGCTTCTCCCTGGATTTGTTCCGGGCTCATGTAAGCCGGTGTGCCCACGGCACCGCCCGTGTCGGTTAGCTTGGTATGGGCAAACTTCAGCTTGGCCGTGCCAAAATCGGAGATGTACGGCTCGTTGCGCTGATCAAACAGCACGTTGCTGGGCTTCAAATCGCGGTGAATGACCCCATGTACGTGCACCTCGTCTAGCGCTGGGGCCAGTTTTGTCATAATCCGCGCCGACTCGGCAATTGAGATGGCCCCTTGCTTGAGCCGCTCAGCCAGTGAGCCACCCGTCATAAAGCGCATTACCAGGAAAGGCTGGCCATCTTCTTCGCCAAAATCATAGACGGGCACAATTGCGGGGTGGTCTAGGGATGCAACAACCTTCGCTTCTCGCTCAAAACGGCGACGGAAGGTAGGTTGGTGAAGTAGTTCGAGAGGCAATAGTTTGATGGCCACGTCCCGCTCAAACCGAGGATCATGTGCCAAATAAACTGTTGACATCCCGCCACGACCGAGTTCTGCTTTGATTCGGTAACGACCGATCGTTTTAGGTATCATCTTTCAAATTATAGGTTTTGATTTTGTCACTTCACAATAGCTATTCCCGTCTTATTCACGCCGGTTATTAGTACATACGTCCTAACTTTGCGCCCACTTCCCCTCTTTAGTCAGAATTTTTGCCAGAATTTTATGCTAGGATAAGTGGTTTTTTGACATTACCAAAGAGTTTCAGTATGGTTATGTTACCTTCAGTTCATGATTGCATCTTCAAAAATTGGAATGCCTCTGTTATAATGGCCCATATTATGTTTAACTGAACTTGAGAATCGTTTAGCAAAATTCTGTGCAGTACCCCGTTCAAACATGGGGCATTTATCTTACGAGAGTTTTGGGATGTGGCTCTTGTCAGGCAAATGAGGAGACATTATGCGTAAATACTTAATTTTTTTCTTACTTCTTTCGCTGATGGCGGTGGCTTGCGCTCAGTTGCCAGGTGGTGGGGCCAGTACCGAAGAGACCGATGGCGCTCAGGAAACGGCCGAACAAGAAGCACCACCCCGCGTCGAAGTAACGGCAACCCCCAGCCTGCCTCCAACCTACACGCCGGATCCGATTGGATTAGGTGGGCACATTTCACCCGTCAGTACGCGCACAATCCACATTGTGCAGGCCGGTGAGACCTTAGGTGGAATCGCCTCCCTTTACGGTTTAGAGACAAAATTCCTGGCTGATTCCAACCGAATTTATAACTATAACTTGATTAAGGTGGGGCAGGTTCTGTACATTCCGCCCTGTGAATAAGTGACTTGGCAAAATTGGCATAAAAAAAGCCCTGGATATCTTCCAGGGCTTTTTTGATACTCATTTTGTTCGTTAAACTTATGCCGGATCAGTCGTTGGCAAGGCTGCCTCTTTTTCGTGTTTTAGCACAATGCCGTCTTCCTCAACATCGATGGTAACCACATCATCGGTCGAGAAGCGGCCCGCCAAAACGGCATCCGATAGGCGATCCTCTACTTCGGTTTGAATGAGCCGCCGCAGTGGTCTGGCACCAAACTCGGCATCGTAGCCATGTTCACCCAGCCAATCCCGGGCAGCATCGGTCGCCGTGATGGTCAAGTCGTGATCTACCAGTCGCTGGTTCACTTCTTCGAGAATAATATCCACAATCTTGCGAATATCTTCTTTGGACAGCTGGCGGAAAACGATGATGCTGTCAACGCGGTTGATGAACTCGGGACGGAATTTGCGCTTGAGCTCCTCCATGAGGGTTTTGCGCATTTCTTTGTGCTGTTCTTGCGACACCACGGCATCGTCACGCTGGAAGGCAAAGCCCAGGTTTGGCCCACGACGAATCGTGTCGGCCCCCACGTTGGAGGTCATGATGATGATGGTGTTGCGGAAGTTGATTTTCTGTCCCTTGGCGTCTGACAGGTGGCCTTCTTCCATGATTTGCAGCAAGATGTTGAAGGTTTCTGGATGGGCCTTTTCGATTTCATCAAAGACGATGATGGAATACGGCCGTCTCCTTACTGCTTCCGTCAATTGGCCAGCATCTTCATATCCGACGTAGCCTGGAGGTGAACCAACCAGCCGAGCCACGTTGTGCCGCTCCATGAATTCAGACATGTCCAGCTGCACCAGGGCATCTTCGCTGCCAAAGAGGAACTTGGCCAACGCCTTAGTTAGCTCCGTCTTGCCGACGCCGGTTGGCCCCAGGAAGATGAAGGAGCCAATGGGTCGCTGCGGATCCTTGAGGCCAGCACGAGCGCGGCGCACTGCTTTGGCAATCGCTTCGATCGCTTCGGCCTGTCCGACGATGTTCTTGCGCAGATCCACTTCCATTTCCAGCAGCCGTGCCGATTCTTCTTGCGTGAACTGGTAGATGGGAATGCCGGTCCACATAGACAGCACTTCGGCAATGTCCTCGGCGGTGACGCTGACCGATTTTTCTTGCTCGGCGCTGCCCGCCCGCAGCTGATCGAGCTGGCGCTGAATTTCTTCTTCCCGCTCGTTCAGGTGCATCACGTCTTCAGTACGGCCGTCATCTTCAGCCAGAATCCGTTCGGCGCGAATATCACGCAGCTGATCGTACGCTTCGCGAATGTCAGCCGGTTGAGGCACACGGTACATGCGCACCCGTGAGGCGCTTTCATCAATCAGGTCAATTGCTTTGTCCGGCAAGAAGCGCTCGGTTACGTACCGTGTTGAAAGGTGAACGGCCGCTTCAATCGCTTCTTCCGTGATAAACAGATTGTGGTGCTTTTCGTAGGCACCCTTGATACCGTGCAAAATTTCAATGCTTTCTTCGGGCGTCGGCTCATCCACGCGAATTGGCTGGAAACGGCGCTCTAAAGCGGCGTCACTTTCGATGTATTTGCGGTACTCTTCCAACGTGGTGGCCCCAATGGTTTGCAGCTCACCCCGGGCCAGTGCCGGTTTCAAAATGTTGGCGGCGTCAACTGAGCTGCCCGCCGAACCAGCGCCTACCAGCATATGCACTTCGTCGATAAACAAAATGGCGTCGCTGGATTTTAGCTCTTCGATGACGCGCTTGAGGCGTTCCTCAAACTGGCCACGGTACATCGTACCTGCTACCAAACTCCCGACATCCAGCTGAAGGACGCGTTTGTTGTGCAAGATATCGGGCACACGGCCGTCCACAATGCGCTGCGCCAGCCCTTCGATGATGGCAGTTTTACCGACACCGGGTTCACCAATGAGGGCTGGATTGTTCTTGGTACGGCGAGCCAAAATCTGAATAACGCGCTCAATTTCCATGGTCCGTCCAATGACGGGATCGAGCTTGTTTTCTTCTGCCAGGGCGGTTAGATCGGTAGCCAGCTGGTCGACCATTGGCGTTTTACTCTTCTCTTTTTTGGCGCTGCGGCGGGGCGGGGGGCTGCTGGTCGTTTCGCTTGAGGCCACGGGGCTTTCACGCAGCATCCGGCGGGTTTGCCGCCGAATTTGCTCGGCGCTGATGCCAAATTTGCGCAAAACGTCGATGGCCAGACCTTCGTTTTGCCGGGCCAGACCAAGCAACAGATGCTCGGTGCTGATGTAGTGCTGCCCCATGCGGCGGGCTTCTTCAACCGCCAGCTCAAGCACACGCTTGGTGCTTGGGGAAAGCTCGATTTTTGTGAATGGGGTTCTGGTGCCGGGACCACCCGATAATCTTTCGACCATAGCCTGAACGCGCACAGCATCCAGACCCAGCTCCCTTAACACACGTCCCGCAACACCGCCTTCTTCGCGGAGCAGCCCGATCAGGACATGCTCACTGCCAATATAGTTATGATTTAAACGTTCAGCCTCTTCTTGGGCCAAACTTAGCACGCGCCTGGCGCGTTGCGTAAAACGTTCCCAATTTTTAGAGTTCACCCGTGCTCACCTCGGTTCTCACCATTCGTACCTGCGGACCAGGTGAACAACTATTCCAGTGTCAGTGGCTACGGCCGTTTGCGAAAAAAGCGGCTCCCCTCCACTTCTGACTACTCTTGGATAGTTGTTAATTTCTCCAGGTCTGCTTCGACGAATTTGTCAGAAACAACTTGTTTTATACTTAAACCCAACTGTCGTTGGTCTTTGTCCACACGAATGATGCGGACGGTTACAGTTTGTGATGGTTGTACTACATCTCGCGGATGATTGACATGATTCTCAGATAACTCTGAGATATGAATCAACCCTTCGAGGGCGTAGTCGTCATCCAGTCGAGCGAATGCGCCATATTTGGTCAACTTGGTAATGGCTGCTTCGAGAAGCTGACCAACCTGGTAATATTCATCAATGATGGTCCACGGATCTGGTTCCAAACGCTTTAAGCTGAGGGCCAGCCGCTCCCGTTCTTGATCAATATTCAGGACATACACTTCAACTTCGTCGCCAACGGCCAAAATGTCGGCTGGAGCGTTTACCCGTTTCCAGCTTAGTTCTGACAGATGGACCAGGCCTTCTACACCACCAACATCAATGAAAGCACCAAAGTCCGCCAGGTTGATAACGCGCCCCTTCAAGATGCTGCCTTCTCGCAGATTGCTCAGCAGCTGAGCCCGCTTGGCCTGACGCGCTTCCTTTTCGGCCGCTCTTTCCGACAAGATTAACCGGCCTCGCTTACGATCCACCTCAATGACTTTGGTTTGGATAATATTGGTGGCTGGTTTGTTCTTGCCCTCTTCATTGCCACGGCGGCGGCTGATTTGGGAATTGGGAATAAAGCCGCGCAGCTGGCCCAACTTAACCAGAATGCCACCCTTGTTTTGGCCAATAATCTTCCCTTTATAGACGTCTTGTGACGCCAAAAGTTCCTCAGCGCGGGTCCAGTCCATCTCTTCGGCTGCTTTGGCAAAGGAAACCACGACATTGCCGTGTTGGTCTTCTGTGTTCACCACAAAGACCGCAACTTCATTCCCCACAGCCAACTGCTCACGGGTGTCGTCATCCATGTTTTGCAGCTCGGCACCAGAAATGACACCTTCTGACTTTGCGCCAATATCGATCAGGATTGCATTGTTACGGTGTTCGATTACCCAACCTCGACGAGTTTCACCAATTTTGGGTAAGTTGAGTTCTTCGGCCAGAAGAAACTCCATTGGGTGGCTGTAATCGCCCCCTCCTAGATGTGCTACGTTGTCACTCAAAACTCTTCGTCCTCACTTTCTTTAACCAACATGGGCATTTTCCCTGATTATACTGAGTTTAATGAGGCAGGCAATATAACGGTACTCCTGTTAACGATGTTCATACGGCGCTTACGCGGTTCGGTTTGGCCGAGATTATGTTTGTTGAACTTATTATTCGCCTGACGGGCTTTGCGCTATGATTGAGGGAATGAGATCGTTTCTGCGGCGGCAACGGCCGTCTGACTTCCCACAATCACTCCTGTTTGCCCTTGTTCTCTGTTTTGTGGCGCTGCTGCCGCGGCTGCTGGCTTTGGGCCGGTATATTACGCCCGACGAGCTGAACTGGGTGCACCGTTCGGTGCTGTTCCACCAGGCGCTGACACAGGGGCGGTGGGCAGATACGTTAACGACGGGGCATCCGGGGGTGATCACCACCTGGCTGGGGGCGTTGGGAGTGCAAATCCAGTTGTGGTTACGGCCGTCTGACGCCGCTACTTACGATTGGATCACCCACCTGGCCTGGCTGGCCCCGGAAAATACGGCCGCTTTTCCCCAACTGGCTACTTTTTTAAGCGCGGGACGAACGGCCGTTGCCGTGTTCAACAGCCTGGGGATTGTCGCCATTTTTTGGCTGGCGCGGTGGCTGATGCCAGTGGCGCTGGCCGCTGGTTTTGCCGTGCTGCTGGCGTTGGATCCGTTTGTGGCTGGCCTGTCGGGCCTGCTGCACCTGGATGGATTGCTGACCACCTTCACCACAATTTCGCTGCTAGCCCTGGCATTAGACCTAGACGGGTACAAAAATCCGCGTTCATCTGCGTTCATCCGCGTCCCATTTACCCTAACGGCCGTTTCTGGAGCCGCGGCAGGATGTGCCCTGTTGGCCAAATCGGCGGCTTTGACGTTGTGGGCTTTTACGGCTTTGGTGCTGCTGGTTTGTTTGCTCCTCTGGTGC